>CAYWQZ010000205.1:0-1511 GCA_964460565.1 uncultured Mycoplasma sp. | reverse complement strand
TTCTTTCTACTTCAAGTCCTGCTATTTTACCTGCATTTTTTGTTGCTTGTCTTTGAGCGTCGTTAAAGTATGCTGGAACAGTGATAACTGCTTTTGTAACTTTTTCTCCTAGATAAGCTTCAGCGCTTTCTTTTAAATCACCAAGAATCATTGCACTTATTTCTTCTGGTGTATATTTTTTACCATCTAATTCTGTTTTTTCTGCTGTACCCATTAATCTTTTAATACTACGTACAGTATTTGGATTAGTTTCTGCTTGACGTTTTGCAACATCACCAACTAATTTTTCTCCATTTTTAAATGCTACTATTGAAGGAGTTGTTCTATTTCCTTCTTTATTTGGGATTACTTTAGCTTCCCCTGCTTCTAATACGGAAACACAACTATTTGTGGTTCCTAAGTCAATACCTATTATTTTACTCATATAAATCATTTCCTTTCTCTTTGTTTTCTTTTCTTAAGACTAACACTTTATGTGCGTCTTCTTTGACATATGTTTGTTTATCAGTAGATAGTTTCTTATATTCTTCAAAAGTTAAACTATCTATTTTTTCTTCTATTTCTTCATAGGTTAAACCTTCATTAAGCCATTTTATCATCATTAAATATAACTTAACTTGACAATCAGTAACTTCAGTATCAAAGAAATATTTATTATCTAAATTATCTTTATCACTATATGGGTGATTACCTGATAAAATTGATGAAAGCATTACTATATTAGTTATTTTGCTTTTCATTAACAACCACCATACTAGGTCTTATTACTTTATCTTTGTATGTATAACCTTTTGCTACTACATTTAAAACTTCTCCATCAGGTTTTTCATCATTACTAATTGTCGTAACTGCATGATGCACAGTTGGATTAAATTCTAATCCTAAAGCTTCAATTTCTTTTACTTCTTCTTGATTTAAAATTTCTTTAAGACTTTTATATATAAGATTAAATCCTTCTAGAAAACTTTTTTGTTCTTCACTTAAATTATTTTCCATAGTAAGTGCTCTTTCAAAGTTATCTATTACTAAAAGTAATTTTAATATTATATCTTCATTAGCATATTTTAAAATCTTACTAGTTTCCTCATCTTTTCTTTTACGATAATTTATTAGTTCTGCTTTACTTCTTAAAACTTCTTCTTCTAATGTTTTTACTTTTTCTAATAAGTTTTCTACTTCTTTACTTTTTTTGTGTTTTTCTTTTGTGGGTTTTATTTCTTTTTCTGTTTGTTCTTCCATTATATCACCTATTTTTTTCTATATTCTTTTTTATATAGTCAAGCATACTAACTACTCTACTATATTCCATTCTTTTTGGTCCAATTATTGCAATGGTACCTTCTTCACTATTTGTTTTATATTTTGTTTTTATTACTGTTACATCATCATCTAAATTAGATTCTTTACCAATATATATATTAATATCTTTATCATTTTCTTCGATATTTGAAATAATATCTTCATCATCTAATTTATTAAATATTTTTTTTATTTTTTCTACATTGTTAAAT
>CAYWQZ010000204.1:0-1535 GCA_964460565.1 uncultured Mycoplasma sp. | reverse complement strand
ATAATGGTAACTCATAATCCCAAACTTGCTAAAGAATATTCTACTCGAATTATAGAACTTAAAGATGGTAAAATAATTAGTGATTCTAATCCATATAAAGAAGATAAAAAAATAAAAGAAGATGAAAAAATAAGCCATAAAAAAACTAAAAAAACGGCGATGAGCATGAAAACAGCTTTAAATTTATCTTTAAATAATTTAATGACTAAAAAAGGAAGAACTATTCTTACTGCTTTTGCAGGTTCAATAGGTATTATAGGTATTGCTCTTATATTATCACTTTCTAGTGGAGTTAGTAATTATATTAAAAAAATAGAAGAAGAAACTTTAACTTCATATCCACTTACTATTTCTGAATCTTCAGTAGATATAACTTCTGCAATAAGTGAGAGAAGAGAAGATATTTTAAATGATAAGAAAGAAAGTAAAGTAAATGATAATAAAATATATTCTAATAATACAATAAAAGATACTTTATCACTTATGAGTAGTAAGGCTAGTTTAAATAATTTAGAATCATTTAAAAAATATATTGAGTCTGATGAAAGTAATATTAGAGATTATACGACTGCAATTGATTATGAATATAATCTTAATTTAAATTTATATAAATCAGATATAGAAGATAAAATAGTTAAAGTTAATCCAAATACAGTACTAGAAAGTATGGGGTTTGCTAGTACGATGTCTAATCAATTTGTATTTAATGATGTTTTTACTAAAATGTTTGCTAGTGATGAAATTAATGATAAAATGTATGAACTTGTTAGTGGAGAAATGCCAAAGGCATATAATGAAGTGCTTTTATTAGTAGATGAAAATAATAGGATAAGTGATTATGTTTTATATGCTTTAGGAATTAAAGATCAAAGTGAGTTAGAAGATTTTTATAAGAAAATAAGTAGCGGAGAAGAAATAGAATCTGAAGAATTAAGTTTTGAGTATGATGAATTGATTGGTTTATCTTTTAAACTTTTATTAAATACTGATTACTATACAAAAGTTAATGGGGTTTGGATATATAAAGATGATGATAATTATTTGAAAACTAAATTAGAAAAAGCAGAAGAAATTAAAATAGTAGGTATTGTAAAACCAAGTGAAGAATGGTCTGGTGCTAGTTCATCTATTGGAGGTGTTCTTTATACAAATGAATTAGAAGAGTATGTTATAGATAAGATAAATAATAGTGAAATAGTTAAAGAACAAATAAGTAAACCTGATAATAATGTAATTACAGGATTGAAATTTTCTAGTGGGGAATTTAGTTTAGATAATTTAAGTAGCGCTCAAAAGAAGTATTTAAATTCTTTATCTAGTATGGAATTAGCAGAGGTTATTGCAAAATATAAGGAGCAGAATAATTCTACATATGAAAGTGTATTAAAAGAATTGGGTTATGTTGATTTTAATAAGCCATCTTCTATAAATATTTATGCTAAGGATTTTGAATCAAAAGATGAGGTTAAAAATATTATTGAAGAGTATAATAAAAAAGAAGAAGAAAAAGGTAATACGGGTAATATAATTAATTA
>CAYWQZ010000203.1:0-1540 GCA_964460565.1 uncultured Mycoplasma sp. | reverse complement strand
TTTCTTAATAATTTAATTGTTATTTACCAATTATTATGTTATAATAACTAGAGTATTTATTCAGAGGGTGATTTTATGGAAAAAATTGGTAATATAATGATTGATTATATTAGTATATTAACTAATTGTAATGTTCTAGGTGATAATTTAACTAGTTTATTACAAGAATTATTTACAATAATAAAAATATGTGTTCCAATACTTTGCATTATCCTAATAGCTATAGATGTTATATCTGCAGTTATTAGTGATAATGCTAAAAGTATTAATGAGGCACTAAATAAATCTGTTAAAAGATTAATAATAGGAATAGTAATATTTTTTGTTCCTACGTTTGTAAATTTAATATTAAACATGTCCGGTTTTTTAACTGGTACTTGTGGTATAGGGTAGGTGATATTTATGAATAGTTATACTTTTATTTTGACAAGTAAAATAGGTCAAAAGATGTTAGAGGGTATATTTGCTATTATGTGTAGTATTTATAAGTCTTTAGCGCGTATGTATGATTTAGTTTTAAATATTGCCTCTACTAAAATAGATTTTACTGAAAGTATATCTAGTATTACTGGTACTATTTATGTATTAATGGGAATATTTATGTTATTTAGAATAACAGTAAGTTTCTTAAATATGTTAGTTGATCCTGATAAAGTAAATGATAAAAGTGCTGGAGCAGGAGCAATTATTGTAAGAACATTTGTTGCAATAGTATTACTTATTGCATTAAAACCGGGTTCGTTTGCTTTTAATTTTATGGATAGATTAGAAAGTGCAGTTTTAGAACCTGATGGACTTTTAGGTAATTTTATTGGTTCTTTAAGTTATGATTCAATTGATATTGAAGAGGACAATACAGAGTCTGGTGTATATAATTGTTACTTTTTTGAATATAGTAACGATGGTATAGATTCTGCTAAAGTATTTGATGCACATCATTTTAAACTTTCTTCTAACAGAAGTTATTTAGGAGGTAGTGCTACAAAAGTAGAAGGAACTAATTATTATATCGAATTTTTAACTGATAGTATTACATCAGGCGGTAAAACATTAAATTTTTCTCCTTATAATGTAACAGTTTCCGGAGAAGGAGTATTTAATGGATGTCCTACATATTTTGCACAAAGTGGACTTAATAACTATGATTTTAGTATAAGACATAATAAAAAAATAGGTTTATATTCATATAATTTTGAAGTTTCATCATCTGAAACAGAATTTATGATAGATTTAGGTAAATATAGTACAAAACATGAAAAAGCAAAATATTATAATAGCGAAGTAGAAGGCTTTACTAGTGCAGCAACTACATATTATAGTGAATATAATGATACTAATGCTAGTGACGGTTCTTTATCATTTGCTAGAGGTATATTAAAATCATTTATTACTAGTAATGGAGAAAACATAAATGAAATAACTGAAAAACTATTACTTAATTCTGCAGGTGATAAAGAAGTATTTGAAGCTTATGTAGATGATAAAATTGATATAGATATGTTTTTAGCGCTTATTGTAGGACTTGCGATTGTTATATATT
>CAYWQZ010000202.1:0-1542 GCA_964460565.1 uncultured Mycoplasma sp. | reverse complement strand
ACTTTTTATTTATATTAATAAATTATTAATAAAATAATGATTATTAATAGAATAGTGATTAAAAAATCCTTTTTCGTCATAACAACCACCTCACTTTCTAAAAAATAAGTGAGGCATCAGTCATAAAAAATAACCCTTAATGTAAACAAACTAAGGGTTATATTATTAACATATCAGTTAAATTGATAAATTTATCCATGAAAACAAAAACGATAAATAAAGCTCCGACCAAAAATGGTCCATACGGGAACTCATGAGAATCTCCCATATAAAGGGTTGCAACAGCATATGGCAAAGCCAAAAAGGTTGATAAAACCAAAGCTACCAAACCAAGTTTATAATCCAAGATAAAACCAATTAAAAAGGCAAGTTTTATATCCCCACCCCCGAGGGATTCTTTTTTAAATAAAAAAGTACCTATTCTTTCTACTAAAATCATTACAAGTAGTAAGATTAAACCTGATAAAAAACTCATAACTAAAGTTTTAAAATCAAAATATATCACTTTTAAAAGAACTAATAAGATTAAACTTATAATTAGAGATGAATCTAAAATAATCATATATTTAAAATCAGAAATAAAAATAACAATTAATAATGATGATATAATTAAAGAAACATAGAACTCATAAGAAGAAAAAACATTATAACAAAAAAGAAATAACAATCCAGTAGCAAGTTCAACTAAAAAATGTTCTAAAGTTATTTTCTTTCCACATTTTTGACATTTTCCTCTTTGAAAGATAAATGATAAAAGTGGTATTAAATTATACCATTTTAATGTAACACCACAATTATCACACCTACTTCTTGACTTTATTACATCTTCCCCTTTAGGTAATCTTGTTCCAACTACTAAGTAAAATGAACCTAAAATTGTTCCAATAATAAATATTAATAATGCCATAAAACACCTAACCATTTTGAATTGTGCCATATAGATTAAACATCGGCATAATTACAGCAATAATTATTAAACCAACAACAACTGCAAGACCAGCAATCATTACAGGTTCAATAAAAGCTTTTAAATTATTTACAACACTTTTATGTTGTCCTTGGTAATAATCACTAACTTTCTGCATCATATCAGCTAAATCTCCCGTGGATTCTCCCGTAACAATCATATAATAAGCAACATCTGGTATAGCCCAGTGGTCTTTAAATGCTTCACTTATCTTATCCCCTTTAACAATATTTTGAATTGTTTTATATAATATTGATTTATATATTTCATTATTAGTTATCTTACTTAAAATATCCATACTATCGGTAATAAAAACATTATTTCTTAAAAGTGAAGCAAAAGTTTTTGAAAAGATTGTCAATTCATTATATATAATAACATCTTTTATAACAGGTATTTTCATAAGGAATATCTGAATACTCGTCCTAAACATTTTAACTTTATTATAAAGAAAAGTTATTAAAAGAATTATACCAACAACTACAATTAATACAATATACCATTCATTAGCAATAAAACTACTTGCATTTATAATAAACTTGGTAATCCCCGTTATTTCCGCCCCTTGTTGGTCA
>CAYWQZ010000201.1:0-1572 GCA_964460565.1 uncultured Mycoplasma sp. | reverse complement strand
TATTGTGTATAATCCTATAGTAAGCATTGGTAACATGTAAACTATCATTAATGCATATGACATTGCATTGTATCCTTTAGATATAAGGTCTATTATACCTACTCTTGATAATAATATAGCTAATACTAATACTATAACTGTCATTATTGCATTTTGTTTTGATGATAATGGTTTTTTTCCAAAATCAACTAAACCAGCATTAACTCTAGCTACAAAAGCGTGTATTATACCAGTTGAAGTTTCTATTAAAGTCCAACCCATAACTATACCAAATAGTACTACTGTCCAAGTTCCACCAGCTTCTTTTAATATTACTAACCAAGGAACTGTTGATTCTATTACTGCTTTATCTGGATAATATCCCATAAATGCTATATAAGTTATAAACCATGGTACTGTCATTAATATACCTGCTATTAAACCAGCTATTAATGATTGTTTTCTGTTATCTTGTCTTTTTAATGCTTCAAAAGAAGAAGGATATACTATTAAGTTATATGCTACATAAACTATACCTAACCATACTATACTTCCTGTACTTGTTGAACCTGTTGCAAGGCTTGTATCACCAGTTGCAAACACTTCAGCTATATGTGAACCAGAAGCTTTTACCGCTATTATACCGAATATGATATATGCTGCATATAATGCTACAGTTCCCCAAGTTTCAAATCTTTCTATTAGAGCTGAACCATAGAAGTTTAATATCCCAACTATTACTATAACAACTACAACACCTACCCAATAGTTAAGACCCATTGTTTGATTAACTATTTCACCAGTAGCTGATGCCATAACTGCAAGTATTATTACTGATAATGGAATGTATATAAGATCGTATAATACCCCAAATTTTCCTAATAAGTTTTTCATTAAAGATTTATAGTTATAAGATCCAGTTACTCTACAAAATTCAAATGTTAACATACTCATAATTGCAAATCCTATAAGTGTTGCAAGTCCTGCTAACCAACCTTTAGCTCCGTATATTGCTCCATAAGATATAACTTCACGACCAGTAGCATATCCTCCACCTATAAGAACTGATTGAAGTAATATCCCTGGTACTAAATATTTCCCAAAAGCTCCATCAAAGAAACTTTTTTTGCCACTACCTTGTGGTTTTTTTTGTTCCATAATATAGTCCCCTTCCATGTATGATTTTATAAATGCTATTTCCATATTCTCTCTCATTAGAATTTAATGGTTATTTAAATATTAGCATTTTTTAGAAAATTTTGCAAGTTATTGTTAATTAATAAGTATTTATGTCTAAAACAAAATTAAAAATATAAAGATATTTTAGAAAAATATTAAGTTGAATTTTAATAAAATAAGTAAAAAGCAAAACCTTCAAGTATTTTTTATACTTGAAGGCAGAAATTTCTTAATTTATTTTATGTACAAATTTTGCATGATATAATAAAATTAATAAATATCTAAATACATAAATAATTGAGATGATTTATATGCCATTTGAAATAATAAGAGAAGATATTACTAATATGAAAACAGATATTATCGTAAATCCCACAAATAGAAACTTAAAACAAACTGGTGGTGTTTGCAGTG
>CAYWQZ010000200.1:0-1580 GCA_964460565.1 uncultured Mycoplasma sp. | reverse complement strand
CTTATAAAATATTAACTTCAGAAATTAAACAAGGTTATATTACAATTTCAAATGCTTTACAATGGAGAATTCAATATTCAAATGTTATAAAGTTAAATAATAAGGTAGACGGAATAATAAATTATGAATGGGATTAAAAAAAAAGAATATGGAGATTATCAAACTCCACCTGAATTTGCTTTTTTAGTTCTTAATTATATAAATTCTATATTTGCAATAAAACCAGATTTAATAATAGAGCCCACATGCGGTAAAGGTAATTTTTTAAAAGAAAGTTTAAATGTATTTCCAGAATCAAAATTAATAGGTATAGATATTAATAAAAATTACATAGATGAAGCTATATTATCAGTTGACAAAAGTGCAGCTACTTTTTATTGTAGTAATATTTTGGATTTTGATTTATCTTTGCTCAATATAAATTTTAATTTGCAAACTCTTATAGTAGGCAATCCGCCTTGGGTTACAAATAGTAAATTGTCTAAATTAAATAGTAATAATTTGCCGATAAAGAAAAATTTTAAAAAATTAAGAGGAATAGAAGCTTTAACAGGACTATCTAATTTTGATATATGTGAATATATATTTTTAAAATTAATTAATTTTTTTAAGAATACAAATACTATAATTGCATTATTATGTAAAACAACGGTTGCAAGAAATGTATTTATAGAAATGCATAGACAAGGAATTAATTTTAGTTTTGCTAGAGTAGTTAAATTTAATGCTAAAAAAGTTTTTAATGTATCTGTAGATGCGTGTTTGTTTATATTGAGATTATCAAGTGAGAATAAAAAGTTGAGAAATTATGAAGTATGTGATATATATAATAATTCATATGTTAAAGAAACTATAAAGATAAAAAATAATATTCTTATTCAAGGAAATAATAGTTATGATTTTGAAGGTAAATGCAATTTTGTATGGAGGCAAGGTGTAAAGCATGATTGTATTAATATTATGGAATTATATAAAAAAAATGGTTATTTATTCAATAAACTTAATGAAAAAGTTGATATTGAAGAGGATTTATTATTTCCTTTAATAAAAAGCAGTTCGTTAAAAAAACAAATTATTAATGAAATTGATAGTTATAATAGAACAGCAGCAGAAGAAAATAATATTCGTAGCGAAATATCTAAGATTGAAAAAGAAATTGCAACACTTAGCGATGAAAAGAAACAAAGAGAAACATTTTACCAATATGGTGATAGTTCTCCTAAAACTAGTGTAGAGGAGGCTATGAAGAATAATCCACCAAGTTAAAAAATAAAAAGGGGATGAATAAAAATGGGAAATTATTTAATACCAGCAAATTCTAAAAAATCAATGATGATATTTGGAATGTTCTATACATTTGATTTAATACTATTTGCTAGTGGAGTAGGATTAACATTACTACTATTGCTAATACTTCCAATTAATGAATTTTGGATGGCAGTTTTAGCAATCGTTCCTGCTTGTATAACAGGATTTCTAGTATTTCCTATTCCTAATTACCATAATGTTCTTACTGTTATAATAAATGCAATAATTTTTATAACATCAAGACAAAAATACATATGGAAAGGTTGGTGTGT
>CAYWQZ010000199.1:0-1588 GCA_964460565.1 uncultured Mycoplasma sp. | reverse complement strand
GAATTAGCAGGAGGACAATATACATCTAATAGTAATTATTATCTATATACAGGCTCTTATTATTGGCTTCTGTCCCCTGCGTTCTGGAGCTCCGTTCTCCCTGGCAAGGGTCACGTGAGCTTGTCTGGTGGCTTGACCTGGGGCACGTATCTTGACGTTGGTGTGCGTCCTGTAGTATCCCTTAAATCTGGAACAGAAATTATCCGAGGCACAGGCACTTTTATAGACCCATATATTATAACTGAATAAAAAATATATTTATAAAAAGTCATAAAACACTTGTTAAATAATAAAATATCTTATAAAATATATTTATGGAGGAAAGAATATGTTACAAGATATATTATTAGTAGTAATTGGTTTTATAGCAGGTGGTGTATTAGGCTTTTTCTTATCTAAACATTTTATGAAAAAGTATTTAAAGAAGAACCCACCAATTAATGAAGAAATGATTAAAGTTATGATGAGTAGCATGGGTAGAACCCCAACTCAAAAACAAATTAATCAAATGATGAAACAAATGAATAAGTATATGTAAATCATAATACTTATTTTTCTTTTAATTTTTTTAAATATATTTTATAATATATATGAGGTAGGATATGGAAAAATATATAAATAAATTTATTGATTATTTAAAATATCAAAAAAAGTATTCATCTTATACTTGCGATTGTTATTTAGAAGATTTATTATTTTTTAAAGATTATTTAAATAAAGAACAAATATCTTTTGATGATTTAAATTACTCTGATATTAGAATATTTTTTAAATATTTAGATACAAAAAAATATAGTAAAAATACTATATCTAGAAAATTAAGTTCTATAAGAAGTTTTTATAAATATTTATCTAGAAATAATTATATTAAATCTAATCCTTTTATTGTACCTACTAGTATAAAAAAAGATAAATTAATACCTAATTTTTTATATTATAATGAATTAGAAGAATTATTTAATGTATGTGATACTAGTACTTTATTAGGATTACGTGATAGATTATTACTTGAAATGCTATATGCTACAGGTATGCGTGTTGGAGAAATAGAATATGTAAAATTAAAAGATATTGATAAAGAAAATATGTGTATTAAAGTAATAGGTAAGGGTTCTAAAGAACGTTTTGTATATTTTGGAGAATATGTTTTAGAATATTTAAATTTATATATTGAAAAAAGAGATGATACATGTCCTTACTTATTTATAAATAAAAATAAAGAAAGACTTACTAGTCGTGGTATGAGATTAATAATTAATAAATGTGTAACTAAAGCAAGTTTAGATACAAAAATATCTCCTCATGCTATTCGTCATACTTTTGCTACTCATTTAATAAATGAAGGTTGTGATTTATTAAGTATAAAAGAACTTCTGGGACATTCTTCTTTAAAAACAACTGAAGTATATACTCATATAACAAGTGATGCTTTAAAAAATACTTATTTAAAAAGTCATCCTAGAGGTAATAAACATATTGAATAAAAACTAGCAACACTTTTATTTCTAGTTCTTTTACTAAAAATAACTAAAATTATTATTAAAATTAGATAAGTAATTGACAATCTTCTTAAAAAATTATAGAATTA
>CAYWQZ010000198.1:0-1608 GCA_964460565.1 uncultured Mycoplasma sp. | reverse complement strand
TCCATTAACATTTAATGTAGCATTAGTAACACTAATTTTAGTTATATCAAAAGTTCCATTTACATAAATATTACTATCTTTAATTAAATATTTATCTGAATTAATAGTTACTTTCTTGATATTATATGTTTTTAAAATAGTATCATTATATACTAATTTTAATAAATCATTATCTATTTCAAAACTAGCATTAGTAGAACTTATCTTATTAATATCTAAATCTTCATTAAAAGCATATATATCATCACCTTTAATTACATAATTAGATAAATTAGTTTTAATTATAGGAATAGTTTTATATACTTTATCATTATATTTAACTTCAAGATTATTTAAAGTAGTATTTATATTTAAAACACCTATATTAGAAGTTATTTTACTTAAATCTATATCATCACTACCTAAATAAATATAACCATTATCTATATTTAAATATATACTAGAAGTAAGTTTAATTGTCTTTACATCAATTGTTTTTATTACACTATCATCATATTTAATAGTTAATTTATTATCACTATAGTCTAAAGATAATAATTCATCAGTATATTCTTCATCACCTAACATTACTTTTATATTATCCTTAGAAAAACTATCATTATAATAGATAATACTATTTTCTTCATCTATTATATAATTATCAGATGTTAACTCTAATACATTAAATGTAGAACTTACATCAAAAGTATATTCTGACTCACCAAGAGAATACTCATAAGATAAGACAGTATCATATAAACCAGATTCATTAATAGATAATTTATTACTTTCTATAGGAAATAAATTATCTTTTACTCCTTGAAGGTTTAACGTTACTTTATCAAAAAATTTTATAGGAATATTAGGAACAACTTTTTCATTTTTATAAATAACATTAGTACTAGTAAATTTATTATCATATATTGAAAAATAAACAAGTTTTGTATTATTACTTAAATCTAATTTTGTTAAATTATTAGAGTATAAATCTAAATTAGTTAATTCTATATTTTCACTTATATTAATTTCTCCAATATTATTTGAATATAAATTTAAATATTCTAATTTTGTATTACTTGCGACATCTAATGTTGTTAATTTATTATCAAACATTTGTAACCATTTTAAATTCTTCATATTATTTATACTAAGTGTTGTTAATTTATTTGAATATAAACTCAAAAACTCTAGTTTATCATTTTTACTTAAATCAATTTCTGTTAAATTATTCTTTGATAAATATAATTCAGATAACTCTACATTATTAACTAAATTTATTTGACTAATTTTATTATCAGTTAAATTTAACACAGTTAACAATGTATTACTACTTAGACTAATTCCTTCCAAATTATTTCCAACAGATATCAAAGTAGTTAATGAAGTATTTTCTTTTACATCTAGTTCAGTTAACTGATTTGAAGATACATCTAAATAAGTTAATTTTGTATTATCACTTACATCTATACTACTTATATTATTATAAGATAAATCAAGATAAGTAAGATTTATTAATTTATCTAAACCAGTTGTATCATTTATTTTTTTGTTTTCTTCCTCATCAATTATTTTACAATCTAGTTTTTTTATACTACTAAGTTCTTCATCGCTTAAATTATATGTATATGC
>CAYWQZ010000197.1:852-1609 GCA_964460565.1 uncultured Mycoplasma sp. | reverse complement strand
TTTTTTGTTAACTCTTCAATCATATTCTTAAACTCTAAAGCCTTACCATCAGTTATTGCTTCATATAAACTAGTATTATAAGTACTAGCTTTTATACCTAAATCTTCTAATGCTTTTAAACCAATACCCCTCTTTGGTTCATTTATAATCCTAAGCAAACTTATATCATCTTTATTATTATGTATAAGTTTTAAATAAGCAAGTAAATCCTTTATTTCTTTTCTTTGGTAAAAATAAAAACTTCCTATTATTCTAAATGGAATATTTTGCTTTAATAATTCATTTTCAAAAACTCGAGATTGAGCGTTAGTACGATATAAAATTGCTATATCTTTTAAAAGAGCACCTTCATCTAATAATTTTTTTGTTTCTCTAATACAATAATTTACTTCATCTATTTCATCTTCTGCTTTATAATAGGTTGTTTTTTCACCTTCATCTTTATCACTCCACAAGTTTTTTTCTTTTCTTAATTCATTATTCTTTATAACTGAGTTAGCAGCCTCTAAAATATTTTTAGTAGAACGATAATTTTGTTCTAAAACAATAGTTACAGCATTTTTATAATCTTTTTCAAAATTAAGAATATTTTTATAATTAGCTCCACGAAAAGCATATATACTTTGATCAGAATCTCCAACAACACACAAATTTTTATATTTACTAGCAATCATTTTAGTAAGTAAATATTGAGCATGATTAGTATCTTGATATTCATCTATCAAAATATATTTAAATTTTTCTTGATAATATTCTA
>CAYWQZ010000197.1:445-842 GCA_964460565.1 uncultured Mycoplasma sp. | reverse complement strand
ATTTTGAAATAATTTAATTGGTAATATAAGTAAATCATCAAAATCTACTGAATTATTCTTAAATAATGTTTCTTGATATTTAGTATATACTTTTAAAACTACATCATCTTCTTCTGAATAACAATATTTACTATAATCTTCTGGCATAATAAATTCACTTTTATTATTTGATATTTTATTTCTTATCATATATGGAGAAAACATCTTTGAATCAATATTTAAGTCCTTTAATATCTTTTTTATTAAAGTTAACGAATCATCACTATCCATTATATTTATTGAACTAGTAAATCCTAATTTTTCATAATTTTCTCTTAGTATCTTTAAACCAAATGAATGGAAAGTCGTAGCAAGTAAGTTAGTTTTTCCTATTAATTTTGCAATTCTTTCTTTCATT
>CAYWQZ010000197.1:0-435 GCA_964460565.1 uncultured Mycoplasma sp. | reverse complement strand
TCCTGCAGCTTTGTTAGTAAAAGTAATAGCAAGTAGGCTGCTTGGACTTACATTATAATTATTTATTAAATAAGCAATTCTCGTAGTTAATACTTTAGTTTTACCGGAACCTGCTCCTGCTAAAATAAGAAGAGGACCATCTTTATGTTTAACTGCTTTTATTTGCATTTCATTTAAATTATCTAGCATATTTACACCTCTATTTCATTTTATCAAAATGTTATTATTTAGTCCATAACGTATTTAATTATTTATGAAAAATATCAATTCTCATAGTAAATGAAATTTTAAATCAAGAGTTTCATTTACTTTGAGAATAACTGTTTCATTTACTTTGAGAATATGTTAAAATTGACTATTTCTTAAAGTAATACAAAGAAAGTTTCATTTACTTTTGGAATATTATGGAAATTTATATTAAAATATACACTTACA
>CAYWQZ010000196.1:0-1628 GCA_964460565.1 uncultured Mycoplasma sp. | reverse complement strand
GTACGAGAAAAAACACCACCATATGCTATATTTCAAGCAGAAGAAGAAGATACTATTATTACTTTATATAATTCTGGTAAAGCTATGTTCCAAGGAATAAGCGCTGATGTTGATGCCAATATGTGGGGTGCTGTAATAGATAATGATAAAGAAGAAATAGTTACTAAATATTTAGATGTCACTTCAATTGGTTCTGATGAAGTAGGAACTGGTGATTATTTTGGTCCTATTGTAGTAACTGCATCTTTTGTAAAAAAAGAAGATATCCCCTTTTTAAAATCTCTTGGAGTTGCTGATTCAAAAAAACTTGATGATGAAAAAATATTAAAAATAGTACCAGAAATAATAAAAATAATTAAATATAAAAGTATTATTTTAAGTAATGAAGAATACAATACAAAATATAATAAAGAAACTAATATGAATAAAATTAAAGCTATAATGCATAACAAAGTTTTATACTCTTTAAAAGAAGAAGTAGATAATTATGAATATATTATTGTAGATGAATTTGCTAAAGAAAAACGTTATTATGAATATCTAAATGGAATAAATAATATAGTTAAAAATATTACTTTTATGACTAAAGCTGAAGATAAAAACTATGCAGTAGCATGTTCTTCTTTAATAAGTAGATATATTTTTCTTAAAGAATTTGATAAATTATCTGATATGTATAACACTCCTTTACCTAAAGGTGCAGGTACTAATGTAGATAAAATTGGTGAAGAATTAGTACAAAAATATGGTAAAGAAGTTCTAGATAAAATAGCCAAAAAGAATTTTTCTAATACAAAAAGAATTTTAAAATTAATGATTTTTTAAAATTCTTTTTTTTACTTCTCTTTCTTCTAACATATATTCTCTTAATAAATCTATAATATCTTCTATTTCTTCATCACTTAATACAAGTCTTACCATATCATTTATATAAATAATATCAGAATTAATAGTATATAACTTATCTTTAATAGTATTATATTTCTCTAAAATAATTTCATATAAAAAAGTTAAATATGGAAAATCAATTATATGTTGAAGTAATACTTTTTTTATTTCTTCCATACTAATAATTTCAGTATTAAATTCTTCTTTATCAGTTTTATAATAAGTAAAATCATAATATCTACTAGTCATAACATTCTCTAAAAAACAAATTTCTTTTGTACTTGTAACAATACTATAACTATCATAAACAGTTACAAGAGCAAAGTTAATATCCTTATAATTAGTAATATTATTCTTACTTACAATACATATATATTTTTCATCTTCCAAAGTAGTTAAAGTTCTTGTAAGTAACTTATAAAAATTTTCTCTATCCATGATGTCCTCCAAGTAAATATTATTATATAACAAATTATAAAAAAAAGATATATTTATTAAACTTTTGCAAACATATCTTCTTCTATTTTAATATTATATAATTCATTATGATTTAATTTTTTATTTATTTTTAAATACAAATAATTAGAGGTATGTCCGTAAGAATAACCATCTTCATATTTTTCTATTAATACTTCAAGTGTTTTACCTACAAATTTATTAAAATATTCCCTCTCACTTCTATCACTTAATTTTAATACTTCTTTTACTCTTTCTTTTTTAGTTTTCTCATCTATTTGATT
>CAYWQZ010000195.1:0-1650 GCA_964460565.1 uncultured Mycoplasma sp. | reverse complement strand
ATTTGATAAGGTATTAAGCCATTTAACTGAATTAGGTGTACCATATGAAGTAAATACAAGTATAGTAAGAGGATTAGATTATTATACACATACAGTATTTGAAATAGAACTTATTACTGATGATGAAGAAAATAAGATAGCATTGTGTGCGGGTGGTAGATATAATAATTTAGTAAAAGAACTAGGAGGTAAAGATATACCTGCTATAGGATTTGGAATGGGTTCTGAAAGAGTTCTTGAAGCTTTAGAAAATGAAGGTATAGATTTAAGTGATGATGAAGAATTAGATTGTTATATTATTCCAGTAAGTGATAATGAAAAAGAATATGCTTTATCACTAGCAGAAACATTAAGATTTTTAGATATGAAAGTAGATTTAGATTATACATCTAAAACCTTGAAAAGTAATTTAAAAACTGCAGAAGAATTAAATGCAACATTTGCACTTATTATTGGTGAAGAAGAGTTAAAAAATAATTATATTACTGTTAGAAACATGGTAACAAAAGAAGAAAGCAAAGTACCTACTAAATCATTTATTCCGTATTTAAACGAAGAATTAACTACATTTGAATGTGTAGATTTTGAATGTAATTGTACTTGCGATGATTGCACTTGTGAGGAATGTGATTGTGATGATTGCACTTGTACTTGCACTTGCGATTGTGACTGTGATTGTACTTGTGATGAAAATTGCACATGTGGGTGTAAAGAAGGCAATGAATGTACTTGCCATGATGAAAGTTGTAATTGTAAAGAAAAATAGATTTAATCTATTTTTTTTGGAGTAAGATATGGAATTATTAGATATAGAAAGAAGTATAATAAAAAAGTATAAAAGTAAAATATATGGAAGATTTTTAAAAGGAGTAAAAGAGTATAATTTAGTAGAAGATAATGATAGGATTGCTGTATGTATTTCTGGTGGTAAAGATTCATTTTTACTTGCTAAATGTATGCAAGAGTTACAAAAACATAGTAAATTAAAATTTGAATTAGAATTTATTGTTATGAACCCTGGATATACTAAAGAAAATCTTGATAAAATTAAACAAAATTTAAAACTTTTAAATATTAATGCTACTATATATGATAGTAATATATTTAATCAAATAGAAAATTCTTCTAATATATGTTATTTATGTGCTAGAAAAAGAAGGGGTTCTTTATATGAAAAAGCAAGGTCTTTAGGATGTAATAAAATAGCATTAGGGCACCATTTTGATGATGTAATTGAGACAATACTTTTAAATATAATTTATGCCGGAGAATATAAAGCAATGATGCCTAAATTAAAAAGTACTAATTTTAAAGGAATGGAACTTATTAGACCTTTATATTATGTAAAAGAAGAAGATATAATATCTTGGACTAAGTATTGTGATTTACATTTTTTAAATTGTGCTTGTACCGTAACAGAAAAACAGATAGGTAAAAGGCGTGAAATAAAAGAATTAATAAAAACATTAAAAAAAGATAATAAAAATATAGATATAAATATTTTAAGAAGTAGTGATAATGTTAATTTAGATGCTATTTTAGGTTATAAATTAAAAAATAAAAAAGTTTCTTTTTTAGATTTTTATGACAAATAGAGTAACTATTCAGACTTAAGTACTTGAAAAGAGAGGTTTGATGAGCCTCTTTTAA
>CAYWQZ010000194.1:1356-1658 GCA_964460565.1 uncultured Mycoplasma sp. | reverse complement strand
CCTATTTTAGTATTTGTTTTGTTAGAAAGTATATTGGTAGTTATAAATAAAAAAAATTAATCATAAAGGTATTGATTAATTTTTTATATTTATTTATTATTTATAATATCATTAATTATATAACTAGTTATTAATAAACCTGCACTAGAAGGTACAAAAGAAGTACTACCTAAAACATTATTATCTATTTTAAAAGGTACTTCACTGGATGAAACGGTCATTATCTTACCTTTTATTCTATTATCTTTAACCCATTTTCTTATTTTTTTTGTCATTTTACTCCAATAATTTCCTAGAATATG
>CAYWQZ010000194.1:0-1346 GCA_964460565.1 uncultured Mycoplasma sp. | reverse complement strand
ATTTTCTTATTTTTTTAGCTAATGGATCATAACTAGTTTTTCTAATATCAATTATTTCTAATTTAGAGGGATCCATCTTTCTAGCAGTTCCCATAGAAGTAATAAATTTAATTTTTTTATCTAGACAATTCTTTATTATTTCACATTTAGTATTAAATGTATCAGAACAATCTACGACATAATCATAATTATTACTTATAATATTTATATTTGAACTATCTATAAATTCATCTATTTTAGTTACTTTAACTTTATTATTAATACTTAATATTCTCTTTTCTATTTCATCAGTTTTCTTATTACCTATATTATTTAAATTAGTCATTATTTGTCTATTTAAATTAGTTATATCTATTACATCATAATCTACTATAGTAATATTTAAAATACCACTTCTTACTAAAGATTCAACAACATATGAACCTACTCCCCCTAAACCAATTACAAGAATATTTTTACTTTGAATTTTATTAAAATTATTTATACCTATTAAAGATATAAATCGATCAAACTGCATTATTTTCTACCTTTACTAGGTTTATTTATTGCATATCTTAATTCTTTTAAATTATCTAATTGTCCTAATAAATCAGATAATTTATACTTACCAATAATTTTCTTTTTATTGTCAAAATAATCAGGGGAAAAACCATTAGATCTTAATAAATCTAAATCAGAATTTTGATTAATTTGTCCTAAAAAGCAAGTTTCTTCATTATATATTTCAGTAAAATGTTCTCCACCTTTATAATATCCAAAATGTAATAAACTACCATCTTCTAAAAGTTCTCTATAATCAAAATATTTTGGATCTTCTCCTTCTTTAAATTCAAAACAAACATTGCAATTAGAAGTTGAAATTATAATTAAGGTATCACCATTTGGGAAAGTATCATAATTTAGTTTTACTTCTTTAGTTAATTCAAAATTCCCAGTAATAGAATCATAAATATAATCTTTAACATTATTTACAGAAAAATTTTCTACTCCGATTAAATTTAAAGATTTTTCTATAACTTGATATGCAGAGTCACCAAATACTTTACTTAAAAACACTTTTTTATCAAACATTATTCCTCCATATTATGATATACATTTTGTACATCATCTAAATCTTCTAAAGTATCGATTAAATTATATATTTTTTCTTTTGTTTCTTCATCTAAACTTATATAGTTAGTTGGAATATATCTAGTTTCATTCATAATAAAATCTGTAATATTATTTTCTTCAAGTACTTTATTCATATTTATAAAATTTTCAAAAGTAGTATATATTTCATAAGAGTCATCATTTACTATGAAATCTATCGCATCATTATCAAGTGCTATAGACATTAAGTTATC
>CAYWQZ010000193.1:0-1681 GCA_964460565.1 uncultured Mycoplasma sp. | reverse complement strand
CTCTAGAAAGCAATCTTCTCATACCTAATTTTTCCATTAATATTTCAATATTTTCATGACTAGTTGAATCAAAATGACTTATACCATTATAATTAAATATCATTGAATCATTAAGTGCTAAAAAATTTGTATTTGTTTCTCTATCAAAAGTTTTTTCTATTCTATAAAATGAATCATCATCAATAGAATCTACTGCTTCTTGTACTTCAGTTATATATGTTTTATAAACTGAATTATATTGTTTATCTGATATTATATTAGTTAATATTAAAGATGTAGTATTAATTAATAAATCAATAACTAATATTAAAAATAAATATTTTTTATTTTTTGATAAAGAAAATATATAAAAAAGAGAAAGTATTAAACTAATTATAAGAGATATATTATAAGTAGAAGTATTAAATTTAAATTTACATAAATAAATAATAAAACTTACAATAAATATTATTAGTAAAGATTTTTTATAATCATTTTTATCTAATTTCAAATAAGATTTTACTGAAATTGTAATAAGAAAAAATACTAATATAAAAGCATGTCTAAAATCAAAACAATTCGGAGTATTTAATCCATGAAATAATATATCAAAATCTTTAATTATAAATGATAATATAAATACTAAAATAAGTATTCCATCAAATATTTTATCTTTTTTAATTACTTTTTTATTTAAAAAATATAGTATTAAAAGTATAAAAACTAACATAGAACACGCAATCATGGGACCTCCATGCCATGTTTCTCCTACTCCTGTTGAACTTGTAAACATTTTTGCTATCACTTTAAAAATTGAAGTATTAAAAGCAAATGATAAATTAGAAAGTGAAAAACTCGCCTTACCTCCTTGAAGTCCAAATAATGAAGGAAGTAATATAAACATAGAAAGTAATCCTCCTAATAAAGAAGATATAGAATACTCTACAAATACTTTAAACTTTTCAATTACTTTTCTATTATATAAATACTTATAAATAAAATATATTACTGACGCTATACATATCATAAATCCAATATAATAATTAAATATTATAGAAAAACCTAAAGACAAAATATAAATGAGTGGACTTTCTTTTCTAAATATTTTATCTATACCATAAATTACAAGTGGAAATAAAATAATTGAATCAAGCCACATCAAATGATACATATAAATAATATTATAGGACATTAAAGCATAACAAATAGAAAATAAAATATTAGTTTTTTGATAAGTTTTCGATAAATAAAATTCCATTGTTAAACCACATAAACCTATTTTAATTAAAATTATTATAGTCATAAATAACTTCATATTAGAATGATTAAAAAAAATAGAAAAAATATTAAATGGACTCATTAAATAATAACCAAGTAATGGAATAAAATTTTGTCCCATTGTAGAACTTAAAGTATATTTAAA
Organism: uncultured Mycoplasma sp.; assembly: GCA_964460565.1. Taxonomy (GTDB): domain Bacteria; phylum Bacillota_I; class Bacilli_A; order RF39; family UBA660; genus HGM10836. The sequence goes on along the minus strand of CAYWQZ010000193.1, from coordinate 279 downwards.
ATTATTTGAACCTAACAAAATAGTTTTTAAATAACTAATAAAAGATACATACTGAGTATTTGAATCAATAACAATAATACTTTTATCTCCAAAAGGATATATACCTAATATTAAAAATGAAATTAAAACCACAATAATAGGTATTATAAATGAATAAATATATTTTTTCTTCATAATATATCACCAATAGTATTATACAAAATATTATTTAACGTTGCAAGTTTTAACAAAATAGGAAATTAATCAAGTTAATAAAGAATTTTTGTAAACCAATTTACA
>CAYWQZ010000192.1:0-1681 GCA_964460565.1 uncultured Mycoplasma sp. | reverse complement strand
TTTTTTGTTTTAAAATATATTTTTTGTTATAGAAAATTATTTTTTTATTTGTAGTTTTTAGTTTTTTAAGTATACTTTTTAACATTTTACTTTTTATAAAAAATAACTATAATAGTTAATATGAAAGAAAAGATATGTGGTTATTACTTAGATAGTGAACAAGAAAGTATTGTATTAGATAATTCTAAAAATCTTCTTGTAGTAGCAGGAGCAGGTTCTGGTAAAACTTTAACTATTTTAGGTAAAATAAATTATTTAATAAAATATAAAAATATTTTAAAGGACGAAATACTTTGTATTTCTTTTACTCGTGATGCTTCTAGTTCGTTAAAAAATAAAATAAAAAATGAATTTAATATAGATATGCCAGTTTATACTTTTCATAAACTTTCTATAGAGTTATTAAAACAAATGAATATTAAGTTTAATATAACAAGTACAGATACTTTAACTAATGTAATACATAAGTTTATATATGAAGATGTATTAAATAATACTATGTTTATGAAAATAGTACTTAGTACGATAAATGAAAAATATAAAAGTAAAGAAAAATATATAGAGTATATTAATAATAATATGTTGAAAGTAAAGAAAGTTGAAAAATTAATTGAAACTTTTATTCATTTGTTTAAGTGTAATAATTTTACTTTAATAGATTTTAATGAGTTTTTAAAAAAAGCTAAGAAAAAAGTTTTTTATAAAAAAGAAAAGATGTTTTTAACGCTTATACTTAATATTTATTTGGTATATCAAAATTATTTAAAAGAAGAACAAGAGATAGATTTTGATGATATGATTATACTTGCTACTTATAATTTAAATGAAAAATTAAATTTAAGTTATAAATATATTATAATAGATGAATATCAAGATACTTCTTATGTTAGATTTTTGCTTATAAAAAAAATACTTGAATTTACTAATGCTTCTTTAATGGTAGTAGGAGATGATTTTCAAAGTATTTATAGGTTTACTGGTTGTGATTTATCATTATTTATAGATTTTAATAAGTATTTTGAGGAATCAAAGATTATGAAAATACAAAATACATATCGTAATAGTTTGGAACTTATATCTATAGCGGGTTCTTTTGTTATGAAAAATAATAATCAGATAAAGAAGAAATTAAATTCTAATAAGAGATTAGATTATCCAGTAGAAATAGTTTATTATAAAAATATAAAGAAAGATTTTTATAGATTAGTTATTAATGTATATAATAATACTCATAAAAATATATTAATTTTAGGTAGAAATAATTTTGATATTTATAGTGTACTTGATACTAAGTATTTTAAGTATAATGATGGGATAATAACGTGTTTAAATAATAATGAAATTAAAATGAAGTATTTAACAGTGCATAAATCTAAGGGTTTAGAAGAAGATAATGTTATTATGATTAATATGAGAAATGATATTTTGGGTTTTCCTTGTAAAATAAAAGAAGATAAATTATTAAGGTTTGTAAGTATAAATAAAGAGAGTTATTTATATGGGGAAGAAAGAAGATTATTTTATGTGGGACTTACTAGAACGAAAAATAAGGTTTATTTGTTTACTCAGCTTAGTAATGAATCTGTTTTTATAAAAGAGTTAAAGAAAAGTTATGGAAAGAGTATTAAGATTAGTTATATGTAATTTTTAATATTTAGTATTTTAAAAAATGTTTTTTGTT
>CAYWQZ010000191.1:0-1687 GCA_964460565.1 uncultured Mycoplasma sp. | reverse complement strand
AAACAATTACCATTATTTGTGCATTTTTCTTCCATTTTCATTCTCCACTTCATTAGAAAGCAACGTTGACTTATATTCATCATAGTTACCCCAATATTCATTAATCTTTCCATCTTCAAAATTTATAATTCTATTAGCGAATTTATTTATGAAAAATCTATCATGACTAATGAATATTAATGTTCCAGAAAATTCTTCCAAAGCTTCTTCTAATACTTCTTTTGTTGGAATATCAATATGGTTAGTTGGCTCATCAAATATCAACGTATTTACTTCTTGTTGCAATAATTCAGCCATTTTTACTTTCATTTTTTCGCCACCAGATAAGTTTTTTACTCTTTTAGTAACATCTTCTACATTAAATCTAAATCTTGCTAAAATGCTACGACATCTTTGTTCTGGAAGCCCAACTGCTCTACTAAAATACTCTAATAAAGTCTGATCACCATTTTCAAATTCAATCATTTGTGGTATATATCCTATTTTTACACTTGGTCCAACAAATAATTCGCCACTTCTAGGTAAAGTTTGTTCTCCCATTATTGTTTTTACAAAAGTTGATTTACCAGTTCCATTTTCCCCTAAGAAAGCAACTCTTTCACCAGCACGTATTTCTAAACTTATATCATTAAGTATAGTTGTTCCCTGAGGAGTCAATACAGATAAATTGTCTACAGAAATTATCTTTTTACTAGATTTGTTTTCTTCTAAGAAAGTAACATTTAATCGTTTTTGAACAACTGGTTTTCTAATTGCTCTTTCTCGCATTCTTTGTGCTCTTTCCCATAACGTTTTACCTTGTTTAGTTAAAGCAGAACTATTTCTTCCCATTCCTAAACTCATAAATTGCTTTGCTTTTGCTTCTAATTGTTTTATTGCTTCTTGCTCATCCCCATATTGAGCCATTTGTTTTTCAAATTCTATTTCACGTTGAACTAAATACCCAGAATAATTAGTTGCATAAATTCTGCCAATTCCATAATCATCAACAGCTAATATTTGGTTAGCCATTTTATCCAAAAAGTATCTATCATGTGAAACAATTATTGATGCCCCTTTAAATGCTTTAATATATCCTTCTAGCCATTCAATTCTTTTTAAATCCAAATGGTTTGTCGGCTCATCAAGTAAAAGTAAATCAGGTTCTGTTAATAATGCTTTTGCGAGTTGAACTAAGGTTTTTTCTCCTCCAGATAAAGTGCTATACGACTGTTTTAACATATTTTTATCTATTTCCAAGCCATTAATTACAGTATTTATTTTCACATCAATCTCATAGCCACCCATTAAACTATATTTTTCTAATAAAGCACAATATTTCTCTAAAATTTTTTCATTATATTCTGTGTTTACTTTTTGTTCATACTCTTTTAATTGTTTTTCAACTGCATTAATTTCAATAAAAGCATCTTTTAAGACTTCATAAACTGTTCTATCATCATCAATAGTTGAACCCAATTGGTCTAGATATGCAACCTTTGCTCCTTTTTTTAAATTTACTGTTCCTTTATCAGCCGTTTCCAAACCAGCAATAATTTTTAATATAGTTGATTTTCCACAACCATTTGGGCCTACTATCGCCACAGACTCTCCCTCATTAAGAGTAAAAGATACATCTTCAAATAATTGCTCATATCCAAAATTTTTCGCTAGTTTATTAACATCTAATATTAACATAAAATCACTC
>CAYWQZ010000190.1:0-1711 GCA_964460565.1 uncultured Mycoplasma sp. | reverse complement strand
GATTAGAAATGTTAGAAAATGCTAGAAAAATAGCATTTTTTTTAATTTTTTCTTTATTTTTTATGATAAAAGTGTAATAATTATATATAGGAGGGATAAAATGAAAAAAAACAATTTATTTAAAGTAGTTGGAATTGTAATTTTAGGTTATGTTGCATTAACTTGGTTGGTTCCAATTATTGCTAGCATTTTTGGTGAAACAGAAACTTTAAGTTATCAAGTTGGTTTTGTTTCTGGCGGTTTGAAGCTTGTTGAAACAGTAGCTGGCTTTGCTAATAATTTAGTTTTTATATTGCTAGTTGGTGGTTTTTATGCTATTTTAGAGGCTACTGGAAAATATGAAAAATCACTTAGTTTAATGGTTAATAAAATAAAAGGAAAGGAAAAGATTGTTTTAATTGGTATAATGGTTTTAATGGCTATTATATCATCAGTAACTGGTCTTGATTTAGCACTTCTTATTGTGTTCCCATTTGTTATTTCATTAATTTTAATGATGGGTTATGATAAGATGGTAGCATTATGTGCTACATTTGGTTCTACTATAATAGGTATGTATGGTGCTACATATGCATCTACTTTATATGGAACATTAACTTCAATGATTGGTACTGATTTAACGAGTGAAATTTTAGCTAAAGTTATTTTATTTGTTTTAGGTTTAGGTTTACTTATCGCATTTGTATTAATGTATATTAAGAGAAGTGCTAAAGATAAGAGTAAAGATTCTAAAAAAGAGGATAAGAAAACAGTTAAAATTGCAGTAAAAGAAGAAGAAAAGGCAAGTAATAAGAAATATGTATGGCCTATTTATGTTATTTTAGGTTTATTATTCTTAGTATTTATATTAGGTACTACTAGTTGGTCTGGTATATTTGATTCTAATTGGTTTGCAACAGCTCATGAAAATATTATGGCTTGGGATATTAAAGGATTTAAACCTATAGAAACAATTTTTGGTGGTATGAATGCATTTGGTACTTGGAGTGATCCTACTAGATTCCAATATTATTCACTTTTACTAGTTTTTGCTTCTGCTATTTTATGTTTATTTTATAAAGTTACAATTAGTGATGCATTTGAAGCATTTGTTAAAGGAATTAAGGAATATTTAGTACCTGCAGTATTAGCATTTTTAGCATATTTTGTATTTGTACTTACTTTCTATTTCCCTGTATTGAGTTATTTAACAGGTTTAATTGATGGATTAACAGATACATTTAATGTTGCTATTAGTGGTATTTCTTCATTAATAAGTAGTTTCTTCTATGCTGATTACTATTATTATTCATATTATGTAATTTATGGTGCTGCTTCAGCTCTTGAAGATACTAATATGTTACCACTTCTTGCTGTTATGTATACAAATCTATATGGACTTGTTATGTTAGTAGCACCAACAAGTGTATTATTGCTTACTTCACTTTCTATTACAGAGGTAAGTTATAAAACTTGGTTTAAATTTATTTGGAAGTTATTCTTATCATTATTAATTGTTTCATTTATAGTTTTTGTTATAATGCTTGCAATTTAGTGATAATAAATATAAAGATACCTATTTATGTGTGGGTATCTTTTTTTTTGTAGTTATTTGTTTTTTGAAATATTGACATTTGCAGGAAAAAATTATATAATGTTATTGAAATATGATTTTTTTGATAAAAATTAATAATTTGATAACATATAAGGAGGTAATTATGAATTATAATGA
>CAYWQZ010000189.1:0-1718 GCA_964460565.1 uncultured Mycoplasma sp. | reverse complement strand
TTTGTATAAAAAATCCATGAGATTATTAATTTCTCACAGATTCATCAACATTTATAATTGCCCCCGAAATTTGACAGTTACTTAATTTTTCAATGGTCATCAATCCCTATTGTATGTAAGTTTTTTTCTATTTTATAGTTGTGATATGCAATATAATTATATTACGGGATGTTATTTATAATATGTAATCCAAATAAAATTAACATTAAATGTGCACAGCTACAAAGATAAAGGCGGTAAATCTAAACAAGTTACTATAAAAAAATTCTAAACCAAATAATGTTGGTTACATTTTTTAAAAAAGAAGTTTATAATAATAAAGAAATATATTTTGATAACGTTGACTTTTCATTAAAAGATTTATATAGAAGTTTAGATAATGCTATGGAATCATAAAAAATATAACAAAGATGTATCAAATAGTAATTATGATTGTACTAATTACTACTTTGAAATTTCATACAATAAAGGATATAGAAAAGATCTAATTATACAAATGGAATATAGAGAATTACCTCTTTCATATAATTTATTTTCTGGAAACGATAATGAAAATAAAAATCACAACAACCAAAAAATGAGCAAACCTAGATAGAATAAGGCTTTGCTCATTTTTGCTGTCAAACTCAAGATATTCTCTCTAGTCTTTTTTTCAATATTTACACTAACATTAATATTTTAATAAATAAGCATAATTTAATCTAATTTGCCCATATTAATAAGGGTGAAAACATGAATAAACTAGTAAAAAGAATAAAAGAAGAATTTTCTTATCATCCCGATTTAATTATTAAAACAATTAAATTATCTTTATTTAAAGAAATAAATATTATCTATTTAGAAACTGTATCAAGTAGTGATAAGGTAAATGACTATATTTTAAAAAATATTATTATTGGTCATAACAAAATAAACAAGAAGAATTTAGCATCATACTTAGCAAGTCCAAATACCAAAAAAATTAGTGAAGTCGATGAATGTGAATTTTATTTAACAAATGGTTTTTCCCTAGTTTTAATGGGAAATCTTTTATATGCCGTTGAAACAAAAGCAGATTTATCAAGAAGTATTAGTGATTCTAAAGTGGAATCATCTATAAATGGACCCAAAGATGCTTTTACAGAAAATATTCAAACAAATATCGGTCTTATAAAAAGAAGAATTAAATCAAATACTTTGAAAATTGAGAGTTTTATTATTGGTAGAAAAACTAAAACTAATGTTTCACTTCTATATTTTTATGATATAACTGATAAAAAATTAATTAATGATACTAAAGATAAACTCACAAGTATTGATATTGATGGAATAATTGATGCCTCAAGTATTGGTTACCTTTTAGGAGAAGAAACAACTTCTGTATATCCTACATTTCAAGAAACAGAACGACCTGATATTGTATCTACAGAACTTTTACAAGGAAAACTAGCTATATTAGTTGATACTACTCCAAATGCCATTATTATTCCTTCTTTTTTCATTGATTTTATCAATCCCGTTGTTGACAATTATAACAAGAGTAAAAATGTCAATTTTATCAAAATTTTAAGGTTTTTAGCATTTTTAATTTCCATGATGGCTCCTGCTATTTACATAGCTTTAATGAATTATAATCAAGAAACAATTACCACAAATATTTTGCTTAAATTTGCATATTTTACCGCTTGCTAATAGCAAAATAATTATATATCATAATACTTGTTTGAAATTAGCACTCA
>CAYWQZ010000188.1:0-1735 GCA_964460565.1 uncultured Mycoplasma sp. | reverse complement strand
GATATCCTGATAAAATAGTTGCATAAGCGACAATTAATGCAACTATGCTTTTACCTGTACCTGTCAATACTTAGTGCACTAATTAATCATTCGTGTAATACAAAAATACTAGCTGTTTATAGCTAGTATAATTATACATCAAATTTAACAATATTTAAATATTTCCAGTGGATCAGGTTGAACAATAAAAATTATAATAGTTGTTCACCATTTATATTGGTAAAAATAACTCCCTCTAAATCTTTAATTAATTTCTTTTTATTTCTTTCTAGTTTATCAGAATTACTGTTAACAAATTCCTTAATTTCTTCAGCAGTCATATTAAAAATAACAGTCAAATCAAATTTAGCACGCGAAGTTGCAACATAATATATATTTGATTCGTTTGCAGTAAAATCGTCAGTATGGGCATTAGTTTTTTTCATATATTTACTTTCCATATCAATCAAAATTATTGCAGGTGATTCCAACCCTTTAAACTTTCTACTGGTAGTAACTAATATCTTATTTTTCTTGATGTTCTTATATTTATAGTAGAAGTTGCCTTCCTCATGTTCTAAATAGTTTTTAATGAGTGATGATTCTAAACTATTTGAGGTCAAGATAACAATATCTTTAAAATCATACACTATTTTTGAATGTGACAAATCATCATATATCAACTTTTCTATAATCGAATCTAATCTAATTATAAAGTTTTCAGGGGTGCAAAATGTCATTTCTATTTCTGCACCTTCTAAATTTCTTTTGTGCATTTTAGGCGTTTTATTAAATGGTTTTAAAGAAGTTCTAGCAATATTAAATGTATTTCTACAATTTTTATATAAAGTTAATTTGCAATCACATTCTTTTATAACTTCAGACAGCATATAAGCTTGTACCATTTGATTTTTATCGTAAAATATATAAAATTCGCCAGTATCATTTTTATTTTCATCATAAACTAAATCACGTAATAATAACAAAATTGAACTATCTTCTATTTCTTTTTGTCCAAAATCTTGTCCTTCATCCACAATAATTGTTTTATAAGGAAAACTTTCATAATTTTGTTTTTCTAAATATTTCTCTAAATCAAAATAGTTAGGTCTAGAACTTTTAGTACAATAACAAGTATATGCATCAATAGTATAAAAATCGATTTTACCCTCATATTGTGGCCCATACTTTTTTATTAAATCATCGCAAAGATGTTTGTTATAGCACAGAAATAAAACTTTTCCTTTAGAAGTATTTCTTTTCGCTTTTTCTAGTGCTAATAAAGTTTTTCCACTTCCAGCTATTCCGGCAATTGCAGCAGTCTTTTGTTCTTCTAAATAATTAAGAATTAAGGATTGCTCTCTATGTAATTGTAAAAATGATTCTTCAGCATTTTCTAATGGTGATGAAATAATTGCAAATTTTGGACATATAAAATTATTTATTACTCTTTTAAATTCTTCAGGTGTAAAGGCATCTTCAGTATATCCAAGTTTAAATATTGATTCAATTTTCTTTTCAATCCCTTTAATGGGATCAGATAATAGAGGTTCATCAATTTTAGTTATTGTAATATCCAATGATGCTTCACTAGGTAACTGTTTAGCACAAAAATCATCTAATGAAATTTTGGGGAACCAAACACAACTTTTAAAAATTGACTTATTTTTGTGTAATTTATTATATAACGCATCTGAGAATAATCCACAATTGTAAAAACTTTTTTGTAATTCAAACATGGCACTTCTACCTTGAC
>CAYWQZ010000187.1:0-1738 GCA_964460565.1 uncultured Mycoplasma sp. | reverse complement strand
AATTCATATATGTTATCTGGAGAGCTTGCTACGTATTTAACAGGTAGATACATACAAATACATGTTTTGCCTCTTTCTTTTAAAGAATATTTAAGTTACTACGGAGAAAGTGATGAATTAAAAAAATATAATGATTATATAACTTACGGGGGATTTCCATATTTGATAAATTTGGATAATAATAAGGAGAAAATAGAGTATCTAGACAGTATTTATAACACTGTAATTATGAAAGATGTTATAAATAGAAAAGGAGTAAATGATCCAATGATGCTAGAAAGTATATGTAGATTTTTATTTGATAGTATAGGATCTAGCATATCAACAAAAAAAATTAGTGATACTTTAGCATCATATGGAAGAAAAAACTCTGTTCATACGATAGAAAGTTATTTAAATGCACTTCTTGAAAGTTATATAGTATATAAAGTAAATAGATTTGATGTAAAAAGAAAAGAATTATTGAAAACACAAGAAAAGTATTATTTATCTGATATAGGTTTAAGAACTTATTTACTTGGTAATTCATTAGGGAAAGATTTGGGTCATGTATTCGAAAATATAATATTTTTGGAATTAAAAAGAAGAGGATATAAAATATATATAGGTAAAGATATAGATAATGAAATAGATTTCATATGTGAAACAGAAGATGATGTAATATATATACAAGTTGCTTTGACTGTAAGAGATGAAAATACCTTGAAAAGAGAATTAAAATCTTTGGAAGGGATACAAAATCATTATAAGAAATATATAATAACTCTTGATTATGATACAAATAATTATAATGGAATAAAACAAATAAGTGCGATGGACTTTTTACTTGATAGAGTAAAATTATAAAGATGTGTTAAATTTAAAAATGGAATAAATTTTATGAAAAATATATATTTTCCATTTGCAAAAAATGTCAAAAAAGAAAGTTTTGCAAATATACTTGCAAAACTTTTTTTAAATATGATATTATTTAACTGGTGAGAAATTGTGATAATAAGAGAAAAATATTTAAATAAAATGATATCAGCTAAAGATACTGAATTTATAAAAGTAATAACTGGTGTAAGAAGAAGTGGTAAATCAACTTTATTATTAATGTTTAAGGAATATTTACTTAACAACGGTATTAATGAAGAGAATATAATTCATATAAATTTTGAATCAGCAATCTATGATGATATAAAAAACTATAAAGATTTATATAATTTTGTTAAAGAAAAAATAAAAAATGGTAAAATGTATTTACTTTTAGATGAAATACAAAATGTAGAATCTTGGGAAAAAGCAATAAATTCTTTTAAATTTGATTTTAATATAGATATATATATAACTGGTTCTAATGCTTATCTTTTATCTAGTGAATTATCCACATTGTTATCCGGTAGATATATAGAAATAAAAATGTATCCTTTATCTTTTAAAGAATATTTAGTTTTTAATAACTACAATGATGACAATATTGAAGAAAAATTTAATGAATATTTAAAATATGGTGGTTTGCCTGCGATAACATTAATTAAAAATAATGATGAATTAGTTTTATCTTATTTAAATGGTATTTATAATACTATAGTAAAAAAAGATATAATTGATCGAAATAATATTAAAGATATTGTATTACTTGAAAATATAATAAAATTTTTAGCTAGTAATATAGGAAGCCCAGTATCATCATCAAAAATTAGTGATTATTTAAATAGTAATAAGGTAACCCAAAAATCTAATCATCAGACAATTG
>CAYWQZ010000186.1:0-1750 GCA_964460565.1 uncultured Mycoplasma sp. | reverse complement strand
AGGACTTAATGATAATGAATATGAAAGAGTAGTATTTAACGAAATAACTAAAGATAAAGTACTTGAGGCTTTTAATCATCCGCGTAAAATAGATGATAATTTGGTTAAATCACAAGAAACTAGAAGAATATTAGATAGAATAATTGGTTTTAGATTATCTAAACTTATGCAATCTAAAACAGGTGGTAAATCTGCTGGTAGAGTTCAATCAGTTGCACTTAAATTAATTGTAGATAAAGAAGAAGAAATTAAAGCTTTTATACCAGAAGAATATTATACTATAACTGCATATTTTAATGATTTTACTTCTGAATTATTTAAATATAAGAAAAAGAATATAGAAATTAAAACTAAAAAAGATTGTGATGATATATTAAGTAAATTATCTAAAACATTTAAAATAGAAGAAGTAACAAAGAAAGAAAAGAGTAAAAAAGCAAAAGCACCATATACTACTTCAACTTTACAACAAGATGCTTCAAATAAGCTTAATTTTACTGGTAAAAAGACTATGTCTATCGCACAAAAATTATATGAAGGTGTAGATTTAGAAAATGAAACTACTGGTTTAATTACCTATATGAGAACTGATTCTATTAGATTATCTGATGAATTTGTTAAAAGTGCATATAAATATATAAATGATGAGTATGGTAAAGAATATGTTGGTTATGTAAAACAAACTAAAAAGAAAGAAAACGTTCAAGATGCACATGAAGGGGTAAGACCTACAAGTATTTTTAGAACTCCTGAAAAGGTTAAAAACTTTCTAGAACCTGATGAATATAAATTATATAAAATGATTTATGCTCGTGCTTTATCTTCTCTTATGAAAGATGCAAAACAAATGCAAACTACTATTATTCTAGATAATAATGATTATAAATTTAAAACTACTGGTAGTATTGTTATTTTTGATGGTTATTTAAAAGTATATAAATATTATGAAGATACAAATGATACAATTTTACCTGATTTTGAAAATTATAATACTGATGTTCTTATTTCAAATAAGATAGAAAGTGAGGAACATACTACTAAACCTCCAGCAAGGTATACTGAAGCAAAACTTGTAAAAGAAATGGAAGAACTAGGGATTGGACGTCCAAGTACTTATGTAAAAACTATAGATACTTTAAAAGAAAGAGGTTATGTTTTAGTAGAAGATAAAAAATTTGTTCCTACTGAGATTGGAATTACTACTACTCACAAATTACAAGAATTTTTCTCTCATATTATAAATGTAGAATATACTGCTAATATGGAAAAAGATTTAGATGAAATAGCAGAAGGCGTTAAAGTATGGAATAGTTTATTAAGTGAATTTTGGAACGAATTTGAACCTAGTGTAAAAGAAGCATTTACTAATATGGAAAAAGAAGCACCAGAAGAAACAGGAGAAATTTGTCCTAATTGTAGTAAACCTTTAGTAATTAGAAAGGGTAGATATGGTAAGTTTATCGCATGTTCTAACTATCCAGAATGTAAATATATAAAAAAAGAAGAAAAAGAAGTTAAAACTATTATGAACTGTCCTAAATGTGAAGGAGAAATTATAGAAAAAACTACTAGAAAAGGTAAAATATTTTATGGATGCAGTAATTATCCTAAGTGTAATTTTGCTTTATGGGATAAACCAGTAAATGAATTTTGTCCTAAATGTGGAGAAGTTTTAACAGAGAAAAAAGATAAGATTAAGTGTTCTTCTTGTGATTATGTAAAAGAATAGATAATGTGTTTCTATTCTTTT
>CAYWQZ010000185.1:0-1765 GCA_964460565.1 uncultured Mycoplasma sp. | reverse complement strand
ATCTGAAATAATTATATTATTAGTATGTGTTTCTATTAATTTTTTGTATTTTGTATCCTTTAACATTACATTTTCCATTTTTACACTTCCTTTCAAATAAAATAATATATATATTTTTATTATTAATAAATTATCATCTACTTTTAATAAAAAGATAGTCTTCAAAAAAACTATCTCGAATGAACGCAAAGTCCCTTGAATAATAATTATGAGAGCAAGTCTCCTTGTTGATACAATTTTTATCATATTTTACCAATATATCAATTAATCTGAAATAATAGTCTATTGTCACTTTCTTAATCTTCTAAAAGCATCTTCATCATTTTTTTGATAATATAAAATATAATCTTCTACTCTATTACTATTATATTTATTTAAAATTAACTTAATTTCTTCTTCTGTTAATTTAAAACCTTGTATAAATCTACATATTCTTAGTTCATTAGTTTCTAACATAATATCTATTATTTCTTCTCTAGATAAAACTTTTAAAATTATAAAAGAAGATGAAGAGTGCATATCATAATAACCATAATAATCATCATCATAGTCTTCTATAACACCATCTGCTTTTATCAAACATATTTCTATATCTCTTTCAAAAGAATTATAATATCTTAAAACATCTTCCATATTTTTACAAAAATGAAATCCACTTTGCTTAAATTTTATCTTACCTTCATATAAATACTTTTTATTTAACTCATAAACATTACCATAATTATCAGTTAAACCTTTATTAAATGCCTTATATCCATACATTAATCATCATCTACTTTTAATATTGATAAGAAAGCATCACTAGGAAGTTCAACACTACCTATAGTTTTCATTTTCTTTTTACCTTCTTTTTGTTTTTCTAAAAGTTTTCTTTTTCTAGATACATCTCCACCATAACATTTAGCAAGTACATCTTTTCTCATAGCTTTTACTGTTTCTCTTGCAATAACTTTAGATCCAATTGCAGCCTGCACTGGAACTTCAAACATTTGTCTAGGTATAATTTTCTTCAAATTTTCCGTTATTACTCTACCTTTATCATAAGCAAAATCTTTGTGAACTATTACACTTAAAGCATCAACTATTTCACCATTTAATAAAATATCAAGTTTCACCAAATCACTTTTCCTATATCCTATTATTTCATAATCAAAAGATGCATAACCCTTAGTAGCACTTTTTAATTTATTAAAGAAATCATATACTATTTCTGATAAAGGTATTTCATAATGAATATTTACTCTAGTAGGAGTTATATATTCTAAAGAAATATAATTTCCTCTTTTATTTTGACATAATTCCATAATTGGACCAATATAAGTACTTGGTGTAAAAATACTTGCACTTATATATGGTTCTTTTATTTCTTTTATTAATACTTTATCTGGTAATTTATTTGGAGCATCAACCATTATTACTTCGCCATTAGTTTTCTCCACTTCATAAATAACTGATGGACTAGTTGCAATTAAATCAATTTTAAATTCTCTTTCTATTCTTTCTTTAGTCACATCCATATGAAGTAATCCTAAAAAACCACATCTAAAACCAAAACCTAAAGCACTAGAAGTTTCAGGAAAATAAGATAATGATGCATCATTTAAAGTTAATTTTTCTAATGCTTCTTTTAAATCTTCATACTTTTTACTATCTATTGGATAAATACCACAGTAAACAAATGGCTTTATTTCTTTATAACCAGATAAAGCTTCAGGACATGGATCGCTTTTCAAAGTAATAGTATCTCCTACTCTAACATCTGATA
>CAYWQZ010000184.1:0-1786 GCA_964460565.1 uncultured Mycoplasma sp. | reverse complement strand
ATATCCAAAATTTTTCGCTAGTTTATTAACATCTAATATTAACATAAAATCACTCCCCTAGAATTTAAAGTTTACCCATTTATAATTGTAATACATCAAAATTTTATATTACCACCAATTAAAATATTCAAAAAGAGACAATAAGCAACTCACTGCCCATTGTCCCACTTATTTGATAAATTTTATAAAATTGGGCAATAACTTCAAAAATCAAGTTATATTATATATAATAAACTCGAAAAAGTCAATATTTTCAAGAAAAAAATATCAAAAAGTGGTATATTTAGGATTTTTGTTGTTAGCGATTATCCGATTGTATTATGCCTTTATTATTTTTTTAAAATATTTACAATCTTAACCCTATTCTTTGTTTAACTAAATCTATCTTTTCAGAAGCATATCTCTTAGCTTCTTTAGCACCCTTATTTAATACTTCCTTTAAGTATTCTTCATTACTTCTATATTTGTAAAATTTATCTTGAATATCTTTTATAAAATCGCATACACTATTAGCAACTTCTATTTTAAAATCTTTATAACTATAATTTTTATATTTATTATTTGCTTCTTCAATAGTTATATTATCTACTACACATATTAAAGAGATTAAGTTAGATATACCTTTTTTATTTTCTTCATCATAATAAATTTTTCCTTCACTATCAGTAGTCGCAGACATAATTTTCTTTCTTGTTATTTCAACATCATCTAACATAAAAATTGTACCTTTATCATCTTTTGGTGCAGATTTACTCATTTTAATAGTAGGATCTTGTAAATTCATAATTTTAGCTCCTATTTTAGGTATTTGATATTCTGGTAGTTTAAAAGTATTACCATATATTTTATTAAATCTTTCACCAAAATTTCTTGTCTTTTCAATATGTTGTCTTTGATCTATACCAACCGGTACAATTTCTGCGTCATATAAAAGTATATCTGCTGCCATTAATGTTGGATAAATAAATAATCCCATATCTTTTTCATTTTTACTTAAACTTTCTTTTTTGGACTTAAATTGTGTCATTCTTGATAACTCTCCTACACTACATTGATAGCTCATTAAATAACCTAAGTTGCAATGTTCTAATACATCACTTTGCATAAATAATGCAGTTTGACTTACATCTATTCCACAAGCTAAATACATTGCAGTAATATCTAAAATGTTATTTCTTATTTTTTTTGGTTCTATGTAAGTAGTTACCCCATGAATATCTGCAATAAATATCAAAGAATTATATTTGTACTGATTTTCAATAAATCCTTTTATACCACCTATATAATTTGCTAAAGTTATACTTCCTGTTGGTCTTACACCTGTAATCATTGTTTTCATTTATATTCCTTCTTTCTTAATTATTTTATATTTTAAACCAATGATTAATAGTATTTACACCACCGTTTTGCATATTTTATCATAAAATCATCTCCTTTAATAAAAAAAAGACTCTAGCCCTAAAAATAGGACAAGAATCTTGTGCCACCTAATAATAGATTAAATTCATATACTATCATATATGTTCTCTTGATAACGGGCAGAAAATCCCGGCTTTTCATACTTTTAAAAATTTCTGAAAATCACTCTTTGGTCCATTCAATATTTTATAATTATAACTTTCCATCAACCAGTTACTTTCTATAAATCAATCAAATATCTACTTCTCCAAATCACTGATTTAAAATATGTCTAAATTGTATCACTAATTTTATTTTTTGGCAACTATTCCATAGTATCTTCTTACTAATCTAATTCCTTTTGGATAAGTATTTCTATCAATATAAT
>CAYWQZ010000183.1:0-1787 GCA_964460565.1 uncultured Mycoplasma sp. | reverse complement strand
TTACTAGGCATATATTTAGATAATATTTCAATCTCATTTTTATAAGAACTAGCTAAATCTGTACGACCTGCCTTTTCAAATTCATTTATTGAGTCATTACGCATTTTAATTTGCTTATTAATTACATCTAAATAAAGTTCATTATTTTCTTCTTTTTTATTATTAATTACTTCAAGTTGTACTGCACCTTTTACCGCTCTAAGGGTATTCAAAGTATCCTTATCCTTATTTTTCATTGCACTTACTATATCATTTTTTATTTGTTCCTTTAAATTCATAAATATCATCTCCTTAATTTATTTAATTATATCATATAACAAAAAAGAAATAAATTATTTTAACTTATTTCTTTATGTTTTTTATTTTTATTCAGTTACTACAATATAAGGATTACTTGCAGTACCATTAGTACCAGTTTCAAACTCTGTTCCAAGTTTTAGAGAGATTGAAGGACGAACTCCATTATTACCATAAGCATAACACCAAGCCAAGTTTCCATTTGGACTAATGCAACCAATGTAAGACCAACTATCGTCATAGTAAGCAGGATTCAAAGTCCAAAACCATTCACCTGTATACAAATAATAATTGTTATTAGTTGCAAATTGTGCTCCTGCTAATTCTATTTCATCTAGTGTTAGAAGTCCTACTGGATATGTTAAGGCATTATTTCCGTATCCTTCTGTTCCACCATTTGCAGTTTTTAAACTAAATCTATCATTTACATTAGAACACTGCAAGCTTGGTGTTCCTTTTCCAGTATTTTCTAAACTTTTAAAATATGACTTACCTATTGCATTCGTGTCTTTACCACTTAAGGCTCCTCCATTTTCTGTATATAATGTTTCAAATCTAGTTACTGTATATGCTTCAGCACTTGCAAAACTTCTATCATTACAAAATATTGTATTTTCTAAAGAGTCTGTATAATCTGTTAAATTATTTCCATACCAAGTATCTACTACACCTTTTATTGTATTATTTGTTGTATTTGTAAACATTTTTTCTTTTGCTGTTTCTATTGTATCTCCTCCAGTAAAGGTTAAATAATACCAATAACTTGATTTAAAATATATTACATAATATACTTCTTCACATGTCCCTGTACTATTTCTACATGTATAATGATATCCATCTGCAAGAGTTTCTTTATCTGCACCAAAATCTGATGAGGTCATAGTTTTTCCTGTTAAAGTATAAGTTCCGTTCTCGTATGTTACATCATTTCCATATTTATGTGTTCCAGCTGAAGTATAATTAGTATATGTATATATATCTCCATACATATATCCTACATAGGCTGGAGAATTATTGCTACTATTAAATGCACTTGTTGTTGATAACTGACTTGCTGTTCCTGTATTGCTACAAGTTCCATTAGATGGCACTCCATTATATACTAATTTTATACCACCAGTTGATGTTGTTCTTACTATTTTCCAACACATATTAGCAAATAATACATTGTTATCAGTTACATTACCTCTGTAATAATAGATTGGATAATTACCACCGTTATCATCTGTTCCTTCATATAAGAATAATCCATTATCATTTACGTTATATGTAATATTATTTTCTGTTATATTAGCATTATTTATATATTTATAACTAATTCCAGTTTCTCCCACTTGATTTGCTACTGTCTCTAAAGCAGAACCTTCTGGAATAGTCGCAGAACTTACTGCTTCACTATCTCCATTTATATTAACTCTAAATTTATATTCATATTTATTTGAACTACTCCAATTAGTTGCATCAACACTATAATCTATCCATGCTCTTAA
>CAYWQZ010000182.1:0-1788 GCA_964460565.1 uncultured Mycoplasma sp. | reverse complement strand
TAATATTTGCTGTAATAAAATAAATATAAATAATATTTTTAATACAACATTTTATTCTTTTACTTTCATAATAGTCAATCTCCTAATATTTTTAAAATTTTTTTCTTAATTTCATTATTATCACTGACATAACTTATTAACTTTTCTTCTAAATAATCATATTTACTAGGATTTTTCAAAATATCTTCAATAATATCTTCAACTGAACTATCACAATTCGGAATAATAACGCCAAATTCACCATGATTTAATATTTCGTTAGGTCCAATTGTATCAGTAGCAATAATCTTCTTTTTAAGTGCTAAAGCTTCTTTAATAACTATTCCATAACCTTCACTATCACTTGTAAGAATAAAATAATCACAATTCTTAATATATGGATATGGATTTTCTTGTAAGCCCAAAACTTCTACAAACTTATCTAAATTATTATCCTTTACTTGCGCTTTTATTATATCTAAATTAGGTCCATCACCAATTAATTGAATTTTAAATTTGTATCCTCTTTTCTTTAATTTAATTGCAGCATTTATTAATCTATCTTGTCTCTTTTCAGGTCTCATTTTAGC
Source organism: uncultured Mycoplasma sp. (assembly GCA_964460565.1). Taxonomy (GTDB): domain Bacteria; phylum Bacillota_I; class Bacilli_A; order RF39; family UBA660; genus HGM10836. The sequence continues at coordinate 1,219 of CAYWQZ010000182.1, read as the reverse complement.
AACATTTGTAAATGTTAATACATCATTATTAACATCAAATTCTTTTGCTTTTTTCCTAATTTCAACTTCATCAATCAAATTATATATAACATCAACTTTATTTTTTGAAACTCCATATCTTTCACAAAAATTATTTTTAGACATTTCTGATACACATATAATTTTATCAACATTATTATAAGAGTTAATAGCTTCTCTATCACTAATTCCTATATCAAACTTTGAAACATCGCAATGAACCCAAGCAATTTTCTTTATATTACTTTTAATGTCACTAACCCATGTAGCACTACGTCCCTCAATAAAACCAATAGCACAAAAATAATCTTCTTCAATTGCAATTTTATTTATTTGTCTTTTTCTAAAAAAAGAAATATACCTAAATAAAATATATTGTAAAAAATTCTTTTTTAACTCGCATATTTCAACATTATTAGAAATCTTATCTAATAATATTCCAGACTTATTTATAAGATACAATTTTATTTCATATCTATCAGACAAAAAATTAATAGTATCTAAAAGTGATTTCTCTGCACCACCCATCTCCATTGTATAAGCAAAAAACAAAATTTTTTTCATAAAACCACTACTTTCTAATCTTGCTAATTAAATAAATACACGGATACATAAATATTATCCTCGTTTTAGCAGAATGTTTTTTTAACAATTCATTAAAACTTACTTTAGCATAAATTCCAAATAATAAATAGCCATAAATATTATATAAAGATTTATTAATTTCATAAATTTCTCTATAATATAACATTGTACCATAAGGATTCTTTTTAACTAATTCAAAATAATTATTTGAATAACCAGTATCTAAATATTCTACTTTCGTTCCAATATAATTCATAGTCATAACATCATATTTTTTAGATATTTGTAACATTAAATAACCATCTGGAATAAACTTTTCTCCCTCAATTAAAGGATATAAATAATTTTTTAATACTTCACTTTTCCATACAATACACTTATCACCAGTACAACCATACTTACCATATAAATCATAAAATTTACAAACAGTTCCATTTGGTGGCAACTTACTACCTATTATTTCACCATTAATATTTGAAGTTAAATAAACAATACCTGCTATATTATCATTCCCATCAATAGACATAATATTCTTACTAACCATATCTATAAAACCATTACTCATCATATCATCAGAATCTATAGTAATCATATACTTAGTATGACATTTTTTATG
>CAYWQZ010000181.1:0-1832 GCA_964460565.1 uncultured Mycoplasma sp. | reverse complement strand
AATCTATATCAGAAAATGTTAAAGCTGGCGTTAGAATGAAAATGAAACGTGGTGGGATGGTTGGTAAATATGCACCATTCGGTTATTTATATGATAAAGAAAAAGATATAATATATCCCGATGAAAGTAAGAAAGATATTATTATTTATATCTTTGAAGAATACTCAAAAGGAATTGGTTTTAGAACTATCGCGCTTAATCTAAATGAGTTAGGAATACCTAGTCCAACTGGTAGAAAATGGTGTCATGCATCTGTTAGAAGAATAATAACAAACGAAAAATATATTGGTGATTTAAGAAGTGGTAAATATTATTCTGATAATGTAATCTCACATAAAAGAAAAGTTAATTATGGCGAGAAAGAACAATATTTTACATCTAATCATCACGAAGCAATTATATCTCGTGAGTTATGGAATAAATGCCAAGAAATACTAGAAAAAAGAAGTAAGATAGTTAAACCTGATGGCAACAGAGATAAGTTTAGTAGAAAGTATCCATTTAGTAGTAAAATCTATTGTGGTATTTGTGGCGAAAGATTTATAAGACGTTCATATAAAATTAGAAGTAATAATAAAGAAGTAGCTTACTGGATATGTAGAAGTCATAGAAATAAAATTGAATGTTCTAATTTGCTTCATTATAAACAAGAAGAATTAGAAGATATATTTGTTAAAGCTTATAACAAACTATTTGAAAATAAAGATAAATATATCAATATTTTTATTAAAAAAGTTAATGAAGTAATCAATGAAAATAACAACTTTAATTCAGATAAAATAAAAGAAGATATTTTAAATCTTCAAAATAGATTATCTAATTTAATTGATTTAAAATTAGATAATAAAATATCACAAGAGATACTAAATAATAAAGAAATAGAAATAACTAATAAAATTAAAGAGTTAGAAAATAAACTTGCTGATAATAAAGATTTAGAATTATCTCGTAAAGAAAAGTTAGAACAGATTAATAATATAACGAAAATTTTAAAACAATATAAAGGTCTAACTAAATTTAATGAAGAAATATTTAATAATTTAGTAGATAGAATTATTATTGGAGAAAAACTAGATAATGGAAAAGAAGATTTATATAAAATAAAATTTATTATTAAAACTGGAGAGATGATTAAAGATAATCTACCAAATAACAAATTAAAAATTGGTAGTGATATGGGAAATTATGGATTTACTATAAATAAGCAATCACTTGAAATTAAAGAAGATAATGTGTCTGCATATGTATTACGTAAGAACTCTCATATATAATCCACATAATTTCTTTTCTTCCATTTGTTATCATCTCCCTTTAATTCTAAAAAAAGGTGTCAAAAGTATTAAGTGTTTAATACTACTGGCACCTCATAAAGTCTAAATTATTATATAATTCCCCTTGATTCATCTATTTAACCCCTTAAATAGGCATAAAATCTCTTGATGAATATTCTATCACTATTTTATGAAATGTCAATTATTGCTAAATTAAATACCTTTTAAATAATTTTCTAACTCTGATATTTTAATCTTTTGTGATAAATTTTTAATATAAATCTCATTAGAATAATTAAAAGCAAGAAATGTTATACCTTTAATGATTATCTTGTGAGGTTCTATATAAGAAAGATTAGTTTTTGCTACCTTATGAATATATCCAGTTATAAAAGTAGGAGTAGTATGTGAAAACTCACATATAAATTCTAGTCTTTGTTTTAAAGATTCTTCTATTGATATTTCTTGTTTAATAATATTTATCATAAACATCATCCTTTCTTGATAGGATGATTTTCCATAAAACGAAAAAATCAACCCAAATTGAGTTGATATTTATAT
>CAYWQZ010000180.1:0-1843 GCA_964460565.1 uncultured Mycoplasma sp. | reverse complement strand
ATTAATATTTAATCCATAGTCGTGTTTTGATATTTTATAATTATATTTATATGTATTCATATTTATTTTCAACTATAAAATTTTAATAACTCATAGGTTCTACTTTTTAAATCTTCTTCCGATTCTACTTTTTTGTTCTCATTATTTTCTATAGCGTCAAAAAGCATTTCTATAAATTTATTTTTATTCCCTTTAAAATCAGCTTCTTTTAAAATGTTAATAACATAATTTTTATCAGGTGTGAACTTTGATGTATTAAATGTCTTTGAGATATTAATTCGTTCTTCTAAAGTTGGAACTTCTGTTTTTATAAAATGATTATTTTTTAAAAAGTTATAATTATTTAATAAAAAATCATAATCTTGCATATTAAAAAATATTATGTGTGCCTCCAATAATGCTCTTGTAAGAGCCATATATATTTTATTCCTTGAGATAATATTTCTTTCTAATGCTATGTCAGTTATTATTACAAATCCAAATTCCAATCCTTTTACATTATTTACATTTGTAAATTGAACTCTATTATCAAAAGAACGCTCTTTATTTTCTATAATATTATTAATCTTAATACCTTTAGACTCTAATATATGAGAAAGAGATATTGCGGAATCATAATCATCTCTATTATCAATAATAATAATTTCATGGAGTCTATCTTCTAAAGAGTTATCTGTTGTTATTTTATCTATTATTTCTATAATTTTATTTGAGAGAATTTTATTCTTATTTGAGAAAAAATCATTATCATCAATATTATCCATATGATAAAAATGCAAACATTCTTTTTTTTCTTCATTTTCAAACCTACTCAATGGATGTCTACTTAAAAATAAATATGATAAATCTTCTTCGGGATTGCCATCAACTATATACCCACATTTTTCCCAATATTGAGATTTATTAAACCATTGCATTTTTTTATCATCTTTAAATAGTCCCATAGCAATAGAATGTCCAAACATTAATAAAAGTGGAGGTGTTCTATAACAGTGAGATAGAGTATAGTCACATTCTGTTTCTTTTTCCGATAATTGTGTATTAAATATATTCTGAAAAATATCAAAAGCCACATACACTTTTTTAGAAATCTTCTCACATAGTTTTATCCATTCGTCTGGCAAATCTTGAGCTTCATCAATAAATATAAAATCATAAATATGTTCTACATCAATATTTTCAATGTCCTTTAGAGTTTTAGAACAAGATATTTCTAATGAATTATTTTTTGGGGAATTAATAAATGGGTAATATTCAACAGATAACTTATTACAAATTTCTCTATATATATCCCAAGCATGTGATAATGTTAATCTTTTTCCCCAACCTATTTGTTCTTTAATTTTTAAAGAATTAGCTAGAGAGTTAATATTATTTCTTAAATCAACCACAAGTGACTTATTATGGCATGTCATTATAATTTTAGAATCTTTATTTCTAATATATTCTCTAATTAATTTATGTAAAAGTAGGAATGTTTTTCCACTACCTGCTATACCCTGTATTTTAGTGGTTTGTTGCAATTTATTATCATAATGTATAAAATTTAATTGGTCCTTATCGTAATTCTTTATAAAGTTTTTTATTATATCTAATCTAGATTCATTCAGATTATTAACTTCTTTAGCATTATTTATTGACTGTGTTAAAATACTTCTTATAGCTTTTATTATTCTTTTGGTCTCATAATCATATAAACCATTTTGTTCATTTAATTTATTAAATATATTTACTACAATTGAATTATCAAACTTTATAATAATCTTATCCTTATCATTTTTGAAATAGTTATCAGATAATTTGTTATATATAATAAAGTGATTTATTTTATATTTTTTATCTC
>CAYWQZ010000179.1:0-1884 GCA_964460565.1 uncultured Mycoplasma sp. | reverse complement strand
TAGATGATAATATAAATAGAGTAAAAGCAGGTATTAAATATGTATTTAATGAAATTAATTATTCTTTTGGTAGCACTTACTTAGAAAAATTAGAAATATTTGTTTATACTAAAAAAGTACTAAATATATATGATGAATCATTAATAGAAGAAGCATTAAATGAATTATTAAAATGTAAAGATATAGTAGTATTTAATGATAGATATTATTTAAAAGAAATGTATATAGCAGAAAAATATATATCAGATAGACTATATAAATTAAGTACTCAAAATAACAAGATTAAAGTAACTCTAGAAGATATTAAAAACCAAGAAAAACTTTTTAACATTGTATTTAATCCTAACCAAGTACAAGCAATAGAACAAAGTATGAAACATAATTTTTTAGTTATAACAGGTGGACCAGGTACAGGTAAAACAACTATCATAAAAGCAATATGTACTTTATATCAAGACTTATATGGAATAGATAACAAAGAATTAGTTAAAACTCTAGCACTTCTAGCACCAACAGGAAGAGCCTCAAAAAGAATAAGCGAGCAAACTAATCTTCCTAGTTCTACTATTCATCGTTTCTTAAAATGGGATAAAGAATCCAATACATTTGATATAAACGAAGACAATAAAAGCGATGTGAAATTTGTTATTATAGACGAATCAAGTATGATAGATACCTATTTATTATATAACTTACTACTTGGTTTAAAAGATAATACTAAAATAATTATGATTGGAGATTCCAACCAATTACCTTCAGTAGGGCCAGGACAAGTTTTAAAAGATATAATAGATTCTAAAGTAATAAATTGTATTAGTTTATCTAAATTATATAGACAAAAAGAAAACTCTAATATTAATTTATTAGCATATAATATAAATAATAATGAAATAGATTATAGTATTTTTAATAAAAATGATGATTTACTTTTTATTGAAGCAAATTCACTAAATTTAAAAGAAAAAATGAAAGAATATATTTTAGAATATAAAGATTTAGACTTTAATAAATTTCAAGTACTTGCTCCAATATATAAGGGAGAAAATGGTATTGATAATTTAAACTATTTTATTCAAGACTTAATTAACTATAAAGAAAGTAATAAGATATTACATGATGGTATTATTTTTAAAGAAAATGACAAAGTATTACATTTAGTAAATAATATAGATGAAAATATTTTTAATGGAGATATTGGTAGAGTAGTTAGAATAAATAATAAATTAAAAGAAGTATATATAGATTTTGATGATAATATAGTTAGATTTACTACAAGTGATTTATCTAATTTAAAACTAGGTTATACAATAAGTATTCATAAAGCTCAAGGTAGTGAGTTCGATATTGTTATAATACCTTTACTTAATGAATATAGTAATATGTTATATAAAAAATTAATATATACTGGAGTTACACGTGCTAAAAAGAAATTAATCTTAATTGGAGAATTATCAGCATTAGAACGTTCAATTAAAACAAATAGAGAAGATACAAGAAAAACAAGTTTAAAAGATTTTTTAATTTCATGTATAGAAACCAAATAATTAATCAAAATAATTATGAGGTGACAAATATGAAGACATTCCGTGATATCGTAATTCATTTAATTGCTATACCTATTTTAGTAGGTACAGTATCTTATTTATCTATGGATGAAAAGAAAAAAGATGAAGTTAAAAGATGCTTAAATAAAAAACTAAAACAAGAAGAAAAAATGATTAAAGAATGTTTGAATAATTAAAAAAGATTTCACATCATAAGTGGAGTCTTTTTATTTTGCTAAAATTCAATTATTGATTAATTTTTTTTAAAAAAATTAAAAAAATATAAAAATTGTGTTTTGAGACACTTTTTTTAATGAAATCTTAGTTTTCCCCTAGGCAA
>CAYWQZ010000178.1:0-1885 GCA_964460565.1 uncultured Mycoplasma sp. | reverse complement strand
ATTGTCGACCGGAATAATTTATTACTCGCACCATCCGGGAGCGAGAAACATTTTCATATTAAAGCACTTTTTCAAATGCAATAATAATATACTATATTTTATGCTGAAAGTCAATAGTGTTGCATAAAATTGCAAATTTTCATTTGCATTAATATTATATGAAATTAATGAATTTTTAAACACTAAGAACCTATATTATTTATAACTTTTATTATTTATAAGATTAATATTTATTTGTTATATATTTTATTAAAGAAAGTTTAGGTAACATATGATAAAGAATTGATAAATTTATTAAAATATAAATATAAATCATATATAAAAGCCCACGACATATATAGTTATTTACATAAAATATATTGTTTGTAGGTGATTGTATGATTAATTTTTTTGTTAATTTGTCTCCGGTATTACAAAGTTTAATTGCTACTATATTTACTTTTTTAGTTACTGCATTAGGTTCAGCATTTGTTTTCTTTTTTAAAAAAGTTAATAGGAGTTTAATGGATGGTATGTTAGGGTTTGCAGCAGGTGTTATGATTGCAGCGTCATTTTGGTCTTTGTTAAATCCTGCGATAGATATGGCAATTAATTTAGATTTAGTACCTTGGTTAATGGTATCAGTAGGATTTATATCAGGAGGATTATTACTTTTTATAGGAGATAAAATTTGTAATAAAATACTAAATAAGAATGAAAAATATACTGATAGAAAAAATAGTTTAAAAAGATGTTTCTTACTTATTTTTTCTATTACACTTCATAACATACCCGAAGGGTTAGCAGTAGGAGTGGGATTTGGTTCATTATATCATGGCACTAGTAGTGGTACTTTACTTGGAGCATGTGCTCTTGCTTTTGGAATAGGATTACAAAATTTTCCAGAAGGAACGGCAGTAAGTTTGCCTCTTAGAAGAGAAGGGTATTCCCGCAAGAAGTCTTTCTTTTATGGTGGATTAAGTGGTATAGTAGAGCCTATATCTGGAGTACTTGGAGCACTTTTAGTTATTAAAATAGAACGTATATTACCCTTTTTACTTGCTTTTGCAGCAGGTTCTATGATATATGTTGTAGTACAAGAATTAATTCCAGAAAGTCAAAGTAATAAAGATAAAGGATTAATGGCTTTATTTAGTTTATTTGGTTTTACTCTTATGATGATTTTGGATGTTGCATTAGGATAAAAAATTTTATATACTAATAATGGTGGTTATATGAAGTATTTATTAAAAAGTATTTTAGCAGGAATTGTAATAGCAATTGGAGGAACAATTTATTTATCAATAGATAATAAGATATTAGGTTCAGTATTTTTTACTATTGGTTTATTTACAGTAGTAGTATATAGTTTAAATTTATATACTGGTAAAATAGGTTATTTAGTTAATAATTTTAACATTAAATACATAAAAGAACTTATTATTACTTTAATAGGTAATTTTATAGGAACATTTTTTGTAGGTTTTATATTAAAATTTACTAGAATATATTCTTTAATAAATGAAAAAGCAAAAGTTATTGTAGATATAAAACTAAATGATAGTATTTTAAGTATATTAATTCTTTCATTTTTTTGTGGAATACTTATGTTTTTAGCAGTAAATGGATATAAAACTTTAAAAGATAGTGGAAAGTATTTAGCAGTATTTTTAAGTGTTATAGTATTTATATTATGTGGTTTCGAGCATTGTATTGCAAATATGTATTATTTTACTATAGCTAATTCATATAATTTAGTTACTTTAAAATATTTATTAATAATGATTTTAGGTAATTCTGTTGGAGGGGTTTTGATACCTATATTTAATTTGTTTATAGATAGAAAAAGTATCAGGATAAAATAATGAAAAATTTTTAAAACACTTAATTAAGCCAGTATTTATAA
>CAYWQZ010000177.1:0-1887 GCA_964460565.1 uncultured Mycoplasma sp. | reverse complement strand
TTTATTTCTATTAAGCCATATGAGCCATTTCTTAAATGAACTACTGCATCACACTGCAAACCAGTAGCATCTTTATAATGGTATACTTTTCCATTTATGCTATCTGCATTTCTATTTAATTCATAAACTAAACAATTAGTAACAACAACTTTTCGGTTATTTGTGAGTTTTTCGTTCGGTTATTTGTGAATTATAAAAACACTCTTTATAAAATATATATAAACTAAATATTAAATATTACTCATGAAAACACATAAGGATCAGAACTAATTCCAGTACCTCCAATTAATCTATCTGTATCTAATGTAATAACAGGCCTAATAGCATTAGAATTTGCTATAGTACTACCATTTTGCCAATCATAAAATTTACCATTTGAGCCATTAATAATAAAAGTTCCAACAGTCGTTAAAGATGTATCATAATAACTTGCAGATAAAGTCCACCAAATACTAGAAATAGAAGAATTATACAAATAATAATTAGTATTATTAGCATTAAATACTCCACCTGCAAAAGCAACCTCATCCCCTGATATTAAACCAATATTATATGAAGTTGTATAATCGGTAGCACATGAAAATTCTGGAGTATAACCATCCGAATCTTTACCATTTCTAATATAAGACCCAAAATAATACGTACTATAACCACTACCAGAAGAAGTCAAAGTTTGATAATTAAAATCTTCACAAAATAAACTAGTTTTAATAATATCACTATATGAAGATAAACCACTACTGGTATACCAAGTATCCACTACAGACTTAACATCACTATTTTTATAACTTAAAACTGAAATAGCATTATCTAAACTTGTTACAGTATTAGAAGAAGCCCAAGATGAAGTTTCAGAAATAACATCATCTAAAATTACTCTTGTTCCATATTTATCTATTCTTATTATTCTCCAAGTTAAATTTGCAAAAGAAACATAATTATTATCAACATTACCTCGATAAAAATATGTAACGTCACCACTAGAACTATTTTTATATACTCCTGAATCAGAAGAAACACTAGTAAAATTTATACTTGTATCATCATAAATAGTTTTATCTGCTAATATCTCTTTAGCACCACCTGAACTTGTAAAAGCAGTAATAGTGCCTAAATTATATTCTAATATCAAAGGAGAAGTAGTATTTAAACTTAAACTTACACTTTCACTATCTAGAACAAAAATATGATTTTCTGCTATTTTTAAATATATTGAAATTTCTTCTTGAGAATTACCAGCAATTGTTAATGAAGAAACTTTAGTTTTATTTTGATCCAAAATTTCAAAACTACTATGATTAGTACTAATATTATAATCAATAGAAGATTCACCACTATTAACTAATAAAATTTTTATTTCTTTTAATTCAGTTAAACTATTAAACGTTACACTTGATGTCTTTAAAATTGGAGTTAATTTTAAAGTATTAGTTGAATTCTTTTTAAAATGAAATTCTAGTATTTCATTAACAGTATAATGTGTATTTCTACTCGTATTTGCTAAAGAAAATGTCACCGTTGCAGTAACAGACTCCCCAGCTTTAAGCACCGTTGTCCCTTCTGATACACCAGATAACTTATAACTAAAATTAGTTACACTCCCATTAGAAAGTGTAGGATTAGATACAATATTATCAAGTGTTTGAGTATAAAAAGTATCATTAGTAATTTCTATTTGATAAGAAATAGAAGTAGTAGAACTACCACCTGTCCTATAAAAATCTATATCAAACTCACCTATTAATATAGTATCTTCATCTGTTGAAGAAGAAGATTTATAATAATTAAAATTAGTACTACTAGCATTAACAGAAGAAGTATTAGAAATTGAACTAATTTCAAGGTTACCTTCAGTAACATCCAATTTAACATTACCTACCAATGCCA
>CAYWQZ010000176.1:0-1927 GCA_964460565.1 uncultured Mycoplasma sp. | reverse complement strand
ATATGAAACAATTTTTGTTATCGGTGGTGGTATGGTTTATAAATTATTTATCAATGATGTAAAAGAAATTTATTTAAAAGAAATATATAAAAGTGACAAAGACGCTACTGTTTATTTTCCATTCTTTGATAAAGATTTGTTTACTAAAGAAATATTAAAAGAAGATTCTTATGAAGAAATAGATTATAAACATGTTTTATACAGGAGGAAAAAATGAAAGGTAAGATTATTTTAATCGAAGGAACTGATTGTTCTGGTAAAGAAACACAAAGTAGAATGCTTGTTGAAAAACTAAATAATATGGGTAAAAAAAGTATTTACATAACCTTTCCTAACTATTCATCTCCAACTGGTAAAATAGTCGGTGGACCATACTTAGGCAAAGAAGAAATATGCAATTCTTTTTTTGAAGAAGGAGCAGTAAACGTAGATCCTAAAATAGCAAGTTTATATTATGCAGCAGATAGATATTATAATTTAGATATGATAAATAAATATATAAATGATGATTATTATATTATCATGGATAGATATATAAGTTCTAATATGGCTCATCAAGGATGTAAAATAGAAAATAATTTAGAAAGAAAAGAATTATATAATTTTATTGAAAAACTAGAATATGAATTATTAAACTTACCAAAACCAGATTTAACTATATTTTTACATATGCCATATGAATATGCATTAAAATTAAAAAAGAATAGACTAAGTTTAGATGAACATGAAAAAAGCGAAACACATTTAAAAAATGCTGAAAAAACTTATTTAGAATTAAAAGACTTATATAATTTTAAATATATAAGTTGCATCAAAGATAACGAAATAAGAAAAATAGAAGACATAAACGAAGAAATACTAGAGATTATTCTTTAGTATTTTTATTTATACCAAACATAGAACCTATACTAGAAGAAAGTATTAACATTAAATAAAATAATAATTTACTAAATTTAAAATTTGAAAGTCCTAATATAGATAATAAAAATATAATAATTACATAAATTATACCTAACTTAATACCTTCTAAATAACCTTTTTTATCACTTCTTTTACCTATTATAAAACCACCAATAAACATAGCAATAATTGAAATAATTACTTTTAATACTTTTAAAATACTTGGATTTAATATATCAAAATAATTAAATATAGTAATAAATATAGTAAAACCTATTATAGATGTAAAAATATATCCTAAAGCTATTAAATATTTTTTAATATTCATAAAAACCACCTAATAATTAATATGATAAAATAATAAAAAATATTTATATTTAATTGAAAATACACAAAATTCATGATACAATTTTTATAGAATAAAAGGAGATTAAAAATGAAAAAAGAAAAAATAGTAAAAATTTTTTTGATTATCCTTGTTATTGTATTATTAGTAGTATCCATAATAGCTATTATCTTAGTTACAAAAAATAATAAAATAGATAATAATGATAATCAAATTAATAATAAAAAAAATAATGAAGTTGAGGTTTCTAAAAATACTGATAATAATTTACCATATTCAGTAAATGATAAAGAAGAAATAACCAAAGAACATGTTCTAGAAGGTATAAGTGTTACTGGTATTAATGTAATGTGTGAAAAAGATGCACTTTGTGTAATAAAAGGCACATTAACTAATAAAAAAACAGATAATATATTAGATAAATATATCAAATATACCTTTAATTATAATAATAAAGAAGAAATATTTGCTACATATTATAAAGAAATAAAATCTAATGAAAATATTGATATTGAATTTCAATCTATGAATTTTGATTTAATTAATATTAACTCATACAAAATAGAATTTATAGAAAAAGAAGAATATGAAAAAATAGTAAACTTAGTAGATTAGAAGGAGAAATATTATGAAAAATAAAAAAGGTTTTTCTTTAGTAGAACTTTTAATAGTAATAGCAAT
>CAYWQZ010000175.1:0-1929 GCA_964460565.1 uncultured Mycoplasma sp. | reverse complement strand
TAGTATTGGAATTATGATTGACAAAACCATACTTTTTTTATACAATAATAAATGTAAAGGAGTAGTGATTTTATGTATCAAAATAAATTAAATTTAACTCCTGCAGATATTTTAGAGAAAGAATTTAAGATTGATACAAGGGGTTATCGTTTAAAAGAAGTTGATAGTTTTTTAGATTTAATAATAAGTGATTATAATACTTTTATTGAAGTAATAAAAGATCAAGAAAAAGAAAAAAATGATCTTACTGAAGAAGTTTTACGTTTAAAACAAGAACTTCGTGATGCAAATGTTAATATTGAAATAGCAAAAGCAAGTACACCAAGTACTGGAACAACTAATGTTGATATCTTAAAAAGACTATCTAATCTTGAAAAAGTTATATTTGGAAAAGAAGAATAACATTTTAGGCAAACGCTGTATATTAATTATATAGAGGAAAGTCCATGCTCACAAAAGCTGTGATGCTTTTAGTGTTTGTGTTTAGGGAAAAAATAACCTAAAGCAGAAGCAATTCTGACGGCGACGAAATAATCTAAGTCTTAGATATGATTAAAGTAGTTATAAAGTGCCATAGTGACGATGTTTCTAGGAAACTAGAAAAGTGGAACGGGTAAACCCCACAAGTGAGAAACCCAAATTTTGGTAGGGGAATTTCAAAGAGGAAATAAGAACCAAATTGAAAATCGAAAGATAGATAAATGTTTGCCACCTTTTAAAGGTACAGAACATGGCTTATTAAATGTTATTTTTGTATTTTTTGAGAGGTGTAATTTTGGAAGATATTGGAGAAATATTTAAGAATAAAAGAGAGGAAGTTGGAATTTCTTTAAAAGAAGTTTCTAATGATTTAAATGTTGATGAAATAATATTAGAAAATTTAGAAGAAGGTAATAACAAAGTATTTAAAGATGTTTTAGAATTAAAAAATACAATTGCAACTTATACTAAATACCTAGGCTTAGATGAAGAAGAAATTATGGATGAAGTTAATGATTATTTATATGATAAAACATCTAAGATTAAAATAGAAGATATAAAAGAAGAACTAGGAAAGATAGTAAAAACAGAAGAAAAAAAAGTAAGAACACCATATACAATAGAAAGAAAAAAGAAAACAGATTATAGCATTTTAATAATTTGTTTAGTTATGGTAGCCTTAATAGTGGTATTTTACTTTGTATTAAAAAAATTATATAGTATTTAGAGGTGATAACTTATGAAATTTAATTTACCTACAAAATTGACATTTTTAAGACTTATATTATCGTTGATAGTAATATTTCTTCTTGCTTTTCCTTTTTATAGAATAGGAATAGAGTTTCCAACATTTTTATTTAAAAATATTTTGATTGATTTAAAAAACATAATTGCAGGTGTTATTTTTGTTGGTGCTGCAATAACAGATTATTTTGATGGGAAATTAGCTAGAAAATATAAACAAGTTACTGACTTTGGTAAATTTGTTGATGCTATAGCAGATAAAGTATTAGTTAATTCAGTACTTATTATATTTGCAGGACTTGGTTTTATAGATGTAATTATTCCAGTTGTAATTATAATAAGAGATATAGTAGTAGATGCGATAAGAATGCTTGCTTCAAATAAAGGTAAAGTAATATCAGCAAGATATTTAGGAAAAATTAAGACTGCTTCATTAATGATTGGTCTTGTACTTACATTCTTTTATAATTTACCATTTGAAATATGGGGTATAAGAGTTTCAGACTTTTTCCTATATTTTGGTATGATTATGGCTATAATATCTATGTTTGATTATTACAATTTGAATAAAAAAATTATATTTTCTGAATTTGAGAAAAATTAAGGAAAGATGCTTGATAAAAGTATCTTTTTTTTATATAATTAAGTTCAGATAGAAAGACGGTAAGAGTATGGGTAAAATAATTCGCAAATCAACAACACGCC
>CAYWQZ010000174.1:0-1934 GCA_964460565.1 uncultured Mycoplasma sp. | reverse complement strand
TCATATTCCATTTTTTAATTTTTGTAAATACTTTTTGCTCAAATAAGCAAAAACTTTGTATTTTTCGATACTTTTTGCTAAAAATTATTAATTATTTTAATAATTCTTCTATTTTTTCATATAAAGCATCTATATCAATACCTAATTCTTTTTTAATATCTTCTTTATTACCACTTTTACCAAAGTTATCTACTGTAAATAAATATTTATCATTATATACAAATTCATTCCAAGAATATGAAGATGAAAATTCTATTACTATTTTTTTACTTGTAAGAGGTAATATTTCTTCTTGATACTCTTTACTTTGTTTTTTAAATAATTCTATAGAAGGCATACTTACTACTCTAGCATAAATATGTTTTGTTTCAAGTTTCTTACTTATTTCTATAGCAGTAGATAATTCACTACCAGTAGCAATTATAATACCATTATATTTTTCATAATCAAGTACTATATATCCACCTTTTTCTACATCATTTATTTTGGTTATATCATAAGTTTTTAGTTTTTCTTTTGTAAGCACTAGGGCAGCTGGATTATTATTTTTAAATATACTTTTGTAAGCTCCTAGTATTTCGTTTGCATCTCCTGGTCTATAAACAGTTAAATTAGGTATTGACCTTAACATTACTAGTTGTTCTATTGGTTCATGAGTTGGACCATCTTCTCCTACTAAAATGCTATCATGAGTAAAAATATATAAAACTGGTAAATTCATAAGTGAAGCAAGTCTAATTGATGGTTTTAAATAATCAGCAAAAGCTAGAAAAGTTGAAGTAAAGTTTCTTATACCAGAAAGTGCTATACCACTACTAATTGCACCACTAGCGTGTTCTCTTACTCCATATAAAATATTTCTACCATCATATGAAGAACTAGTAAAATTATTACCATCTTCTATATATGTTTTTGTACTACTAGCTAAATCACAGGCTCCTCCCATTATTAGTTTATTATTTTTACATATTTTATTTAAAATAATACTAGATATATCTCTACCTGATAAATCTTCTTTTATATCTATATCTACATTTTTAAAACTTATTACGTTTTTACCATCAAGTAAGTTTTCAAATTCTTTTCTATATTCTTCTTTTGCTTTAGGTAAAACAATAGCTAAATTTTTATTATATTCATTAATTATTTTTTCGTTTCTATCATTTATTTGTTTTTTCATATAATCAAAAGCATCTTCTAAAATAGTAAATGGAACATCTCTTATGCCTAATTTTTCTTTTAAACTAGTTATATCAGTTTCTTCTAAAGGTTTTCCATGCACTAGATTAGTATTTTCAAGTTTTGATCCTAATCCAATAGTAGTTTTTACTTCAATAATAGATGGTTTATCAGTCACCTCTTTAGCTTTTTTTATTGCATTATCAATTAAATCTAAATTACGACCATCAAGTACTACACTAGTATCCCAATTCATTGCTTTAAAACGCTCTAAAACGTTTTCTTTAAAAGTTTCTTTAGTATTACCATCTAGTGTCATATTATTTGAATCATATAAAACTATTAATTTACCAAGTCCTAGATTACCTGCGATAGAAGCTGCTTCATAAGAGATTCCTTCCATTAAATCTCCATCACCACATAATACATATGTATAATGATCGATTAGGCTATTTTTACCATAAGAGTATCTTTTATTTAAGTAACGTTCTCCAATAGCCATACCTACACTTGTAGCAAATCCTTGTCCTAAAGGTCCTGTTGACATATCTACTCCTGGTGTTACATTATATTCTGGATGCCCTGGAGTTTTAGAATTTAATTTTCTAAAATTCTTTAAATCTTCAAGTGATATATCAAAACCAGAAAAATATAATGTTGCATATAAAAGTGCTGAACCATGTCCTGCTGACATAATAAATCTATCTCTATTTATCCATTTATCATTTTTATTATCAAATACTAAATGTCTAGCA
>CAYWQZ010000173.1:0-1965 GCA_964460565.1 uncultured Mycoplasma sp. | reverse complement strand
ATATTACAAGTAAAATTTTTTTACTTCCCACTTTTCATATTTACACTTTTTCTAGTTAAATTTCTTGATAACTTATTAATACACTCCAAAAACTCATCATAAGTAATTCCACTTGCAGCATTACATTTAATCAGTCTATCTTCTAAACCTAAAATATTCTTATCATCTAAAATAATATAATCTCCATTATAGCCATTATCTTCTATCCATTTTAATATTTCATCTTTTCGAGTAGTACCTAACTTTGGTGTTTTTCCAATTATTTTAATTTTTCTATTTAATCCCCCGTTATAAAGACATTCTTTATAATTATTATACATCCTCCATGTAGATGTTACAACAATATCATAGAAAATCTTTTCAAATAACTCATTTAACCAGCAAATAGCTTGAAAATTATTTACAAAACCATCACTTTCATGAGCATAATCACATCTAAAACTTCCTCGTGGATGATTATTACTATTTGGATAGACACACTAGTAAAGGGTATTTACTACTCCATCATAATCTAAAAATATTATTTGCAACATTATTTATTTTTTTCTTCCATACTTTCTTTTAAAGCAGTTCCAAATGTTGCTATTCCTTGAAGTTCTGCTGGAATTATAATCTTAGTTGAATTACCATTAGCAATTGTTTCTAAAGCTTCATATGATTTTAATCTTAACACTGATTCATCTGCTCCCGCTTCTTTTAGTAATTTAATACTATCAGCCTCTGCTTGTTTAATTTTTAACATTGCTGTTGCTTCACCCTCAGCAATCTTTATTTGACTCATCATTTGTGCCTCAGCTCTTAAGATAGCACTTTCTTTTTCACCCTCAGCAATTAGGACACTAGATTTCTTTTCACCTTCCGCTTGAAGTATTTTTTCTCTTCTTTCTCTTTCAGCACGCATTTGTTTTTCCATCGCGTCTTGAATATCACGAGGTGGTAAAATATTTTTAACTTCAACACGAGTTACTTTAATTCCCCATGGATCTGTTGCTTCATCTAAAATAGAACGCATTTTTGAATTAATTATATCTCTTGAAGTAAGTGTTTCATCAAGTTCTAATTCTCCGATTATATTACGAAGCGTTGTTGCAGTTAAGTTTTCAATAGCACTGATAGGATTTTCTACTCCATAAGTATATAATTTTGGATCAGTTATTTGGAAATATACTACAGTATCTATTTGCATAGTTACGTTATCTTTTGTAATAACTGGTTGAGGTGCAAAGTCTTTTACAATCTCTTTTAAACTAACTTTGTTTGATATTCTTTCAATTATAGGAATTACATAGTTTAGTCCTGTATGTAATGTCTTATTATAAGCACCTAGTCTTTCAATTACATAAGCTTTTGATTGAGGTATTATTTTTATACCTGTTACTGCAATAAATATAAGAATTAATATAAAATAAATCATAAATCATTCTCCTTTCTTTTTACAATTAATTTTACTCCTTCTATAGAAAGTATTTCTACTTTACTACCCTTTTTTATGCTTTCACTTGCCTTGGCAGTCCAATATTTACCATCTGCTTTTACTTCGCCATATTCATATTTTTCTATATCTTTAATAACAATACCTGTCATACCAATTACTTTATCATAATTAGTTTTAATTGTTTTAGGTACTAAGTATTTTTTAACAAGTGGTCTAGTGAATACTAAAGATAAAATACTAATTAAAAAGAATACAACTATTTGAATAATGGTATTACTAGTTAATAAACTAACTAAGAATGCGAAAAGTGCTCCAATTGCAAACCATATAGTTACTAAATTTATAGTTATAAATTCAATTACTATTAATAAAGCACATAATAATATCCAGCTATAAGTCATACTATCACCACCTACAATATACTACATTTTATGATATTTTACAAGTTAAATGCTTATATTTTTTATTAATAAACATAATATATACTATGAATAATAGATTTAATAGCATCTTAATAGATGAAGTAATTA
>CAYWQZ010000172.1:0-1983 GCA_964460565.1 uncultured Mycoplasma sp. | reverse complement strand
CATCTAAGATATCAAAATTATTTCTTAATTTATCTATCTTTTTAAAAGTTATTTCTTTTAAGTCATCAATAATTAAATAAGGGTTTTCTTTTATAATATTTAGAGTTTTACTTTTATAATGATTATTAATAAGTAAGGCATCTTTACTTGAAAAACCAAGTTTAGTTAGTTCTACTATGGTATTATAACTATCTTGATATTTAGTTAATGAGTTATATATTATATCTTTTTGTTTAATAGTTATTTTTGGTACATTATTTAATACTTCTTTATTTTCTAATATTAAATTTAAACAATTAGTACCTAAGGCTTCGACTACATCACTTGCTTTTTTTGAGCTTATTCCTTTGAATAAATTACTTGATAAAAATTCTATTATGTTATCTTTTTCTTCTGGTAAAATTGTTTCATAACTTGATGTAGTAAACTGTACTCCATATCTTTCATGATTAGTAAGGTTACCGTTAAATATGTATAAGTCGCTTTCGTTTAAGTCAGAAAAATAACCTGTAAATGTAATAGTTTTGTTTTTATATGATATAAGTGATGTATCACGAACTTTAAATAGTCCAACTACATAACCTTTATCAGAACGAAATATATATTTTTTAAAATTTCCTTTTATATAGTCCATAATACACCTACTTTTCTATTAAAGTAAGAGATACTTTATTTTTATCTTTTAATATATCTAGTACATAGCAAGTAACTATATCTCCAACTGAAAGTAATTCGCTTGGATGTTTAATATATTTATTAGTAATTTGTGAAATGTGAACTAAGGCATCGTTTTTTAAACCTATATCTATAAAGGCACCAAAGTCTACAACATTTCTAACTGTTCCTTCTAATTTCATACCAGGTTTTAAGTCATCTATAGTTAAAATATCACTTTTTAATAAAGGTTTTACTAAGTTACTTCGAGGATCTAAAAGAGGTTTTTTTAGGTTTTCTATTATATCAGTAAGTGTATATTCATCAATAGTTAAAATATTGGTTAACTTTTCTATATCTATTTCATTTAATTTATTTATTAATTCAGTAGTACCTATTTTTGTTACATCAAGTTCTAAGTATTTTAAAAGTTCATAGGTTTTTTCATAACTTTCTGGGTGGATACCTGTTTTATCAAGAGGGTTTATTCCATCATTTATTCTTACAAATCCTACCATTTGTTCGTATACTTTAGGACTTATTCCTTTAATATTTTTTATTTCTTCTCTTGTTTTAAATTTACCTAGTTTTTCTTTTTCTTTTAGGATTAAATCAATTGTTTTATTAGTAAGTCCTGATACATAAGAAAGTATAGAATGTGATGCAGTATTAATGTTTACTCCGACTAAGTTTACTACTTTTGATACTACAAAGTTTAAAGATGAATCTAATTTATTTTGTTTTACATCGTGTTGATATAGTCCTACTCCAATACCTTTTGGATCTATTTTAACCAGTTCTGATAATGGGTCTTGTAGTCTTCTTCCTATACTTATTGCACTTCTTTCTGATACATCTAAATTAGGAAATTCTTTTATAGCAAGTTTAGATGCTGAATAAATAGAGGCTCCTGCTTCGTTTACTATTATATATTTTACATTAGGTCTATTTTTTATAACATTTACTACAAAAGTTTCACTTTCTCTTGATGCTGTACCATTTCCTATTGCTATAACATCTATATTATATTTATCTATTAAAGATAATAATATTTCTTGTGATTTTTCTTTTTCATTTTTTGGTTCATGAGGATAGATTACTTTAATATCTAATACATTACCTGTTTTATCTAATACAGCAAGTTTACAACCAGTTCTAAAAGCAGGATCAAATCCTAATACTGTTATTTCTTTCATAGGTGGAGTCATAAGTAGTTTTTCTACATTTAATGAAAAGTTATCTATTGCAGAATCACTTGCAATACTATCTAGTTCACTTCTTATTTCTCTTTCTATACTTGGAAATATTAATCTTTTATATGAATCTTTG
>CAYWQZ010000171.1:0-1985 GCA_964460565.1 uncultured Mycoplasma sp. | reverse complement strand
ATGCTTTATTTAAATAAATAGTTCTTGCTGCTCTTTTATAATCTTCTAGCTTGTTAAATTTCTTTTTATTTCTATCTAAATTTCTAATTTCATAGTAATATTCTTCATTATGAAGTACCTCATGATGATTTAGTTCTCGACACATAGCCTCAAATTTTTTATCATCTTTAATGCATTCATAAACGTTCATAAGTTCTTTGTTATAGTCATTAATAACTGCTTTTTTAGGTGAAAGATAAAAAAGTAATGCTCCTCCTCCTACAAAAGGTTCATAATATGTATTAAATTCATTTGGAACAAACTTTTTTAATTTATCTATTATTTGTCTTTTTCCTCCGGCCCATTTTACAAATGGTTTTGCTTTAATCATGTAAGTCCTCCTTAATTTTCATATTTAGATTAAATACTTATATTAATTATATCATATAAAATACATTTTTCTAAAAATTAAGCAGTTATTTTAAAAATTAATAATCTAAACTATCTTTTATAGCTCTCCCTTATAAAAATATATTTTCATAGATTTTTCACTATATGTTGGTTTTGAAATATCTATATTTAAGAAATTAGAAATATAATATATTAAATAATTTGATGCTACTAAAAGATCATATTCACATAATATTCCATCATATTTACTTTCAATTATTAGGTTATTATCATTTTTTAAATATTCTAATAATTTTTCTTCATATGCACTAGTTGTTTTCTGTTTAAAATAAATATTTTTATTATGTATTAAATGTTCATAGTTAATGAATCTACCATGGGAAAAATTTTTCTTTTCGTGTACTAATAAGTCATAAATACCGGATTCAACTATTTTACTTTCTAAATCAGTACTGGCAGAAGTAGTATTATCACCAGTAAATATATTAAGGAAGCTACCTTGCTCTAAAAATTCTTTTAGCATATCTTTATTTTCTTTAAAGTAATTATTAAAATATTCTTTCCAATAATTTATACTTTCTTTTATAAAGTCTTCTATATTAATATTACTTTTACTTAAATATAATTTTAAAAATAAACTAGATGGCGCAAGGGCTCCTTCAAAAGATAAAAATCCTTTTTCTTTTCCTTTATTTGTAGAACTTCTGTAAGAAATAATATTGTTTTTTGGAACATCTAATTTTTGATATATTTTGTTTACTTCTCCTTTAGTTATAATATATTTATTATTATTACTAATTTCTTTAGTTGAAACAATTAAATCATTAGTAGTTCCTGAATAAGTAAATAAGAAAACTTTTTCTATTTTATTATTATTTCTATAATATGCATCTCTAGGATACAAAACAATTATATTAGAACCATATAATTTATTTATTACTTTTGAAGAAAAAACTGCGCTAGCATATGAACCACCTGTTGCTATAAACATGGAGTTATTTAAGTTTTCAAAATCTATTTTTGATAATTTATCATAAGCACTACTATTAATGGCGTTAATTAAGCGAGTTTCTAAATTATTTATATTTATGTTACATCTTTTAATTTGTTTTCTTTTAGTAATGATAAAATCATCGCAAGTACAAGTGTTTTCTATTGCTTTTATTTTGTATAGCTTTTGAATATGACCGCGAGCACTAAAATTTTTAACTACTTTTTTAGTTAGTTTAGTAGCTTTTTCATAAGTTAAATTTATGAATTTGTTATCAATAATATAATTATTTTTTATATACTCACTAATAAATACTGCAAAAAAGGCATCTCCTGCACCAGTTGGATCAATTTCAGTTTCTTTATTATTTAATGTTTTTTCTACTTTAATGTTATTAAAAATAAAGTCTGCACCATTTTTTCCTTTAGTAATAATTAACATTTTTGGATTTAGTACATGGTATATATCTTCTTGATTTTGTAAAGAAAATCTATTTTTTAAATATTTTGCAACTCGTTCATTAAGATTGACTAAATCAAATTTGTTTTTTACTTTTGCTATTATTTCTTCGTCGGTATAATTATCTAATTCAAAATATTGACCT
>CAYWQZ010000170.1:225-2006 GCA_964460565.1 uncultured Mycoplasma sp. | reverse complement strand
TTATTAGGACCTGCTGCAGTTAATACAACATTAACTTTAGATGGACCTTCTTCAACAGCAGCAACAGCAGGACCTGCTGCAACAGCAACTGCAGATGGATCTACACCAAATTCCTCCTTCATAGCGTCAACTAATTCTTTAATTTCAAGAATAGACATTTCTTTTAAAGCACTAATAAATTCTTCTTTGTTTAATTTAGCCATTTTTATTTCCTCCTCTAATTTTTTAATTTTCTTTTTCCTTAGAATATAAATCTAAGCATATAGATAAGTCTCTTACAGTTCCCATAAGACCTGCTGCCAACATAGTTAGTAACATATCTCTAGATGGAATTGCTGCATATCTCTTCAAGTCTTCTAATGAAGCAACTTTTCCTTCAATAATACCTGCTTTAAGTTCAAGGGCATTATGTTCCTTAGAAAAATCATTCAAAACTTTAACAATAGAAAGTTCATCAGTTCCAAAAGTAATAGCACTAGGACCAGATAAATAATCTTTCATATCAATATTAAGTTCATTTAATGCTCTTTCAGTCAAAGTGTTTTTATACACTTTATAATCAGCATTATTTTCTCTTAACTTTCTTCTAAGTTCAGTTACTTCAGCAACACTAAGTCCACGATAATCAAACATTACAACGGATTTAGCCTCTTCAAATTTCTGTTTAATTTCAGAAACTACTGCTGCTTTTTGTTCAATAATCTTTGCATTTGCCACCTATCTTCACATCCTTTCCTCATGCCATAACAAAAGTCCCCATACGAGGACTTAAAAAACAATATTTATTTTTATTCCTCGGTAAGATATTTAAACATTACGTCCTTACTGTCTTTGGCATAATTTTCTCAATCAATTTGTATTATATATCAATTTTTATTATTTGTCAAAAGAATTTAAATCAAGTTTAATTCCAGGACCCATCGTAGATGATATTGAAATGTTCTTTACATAATTTCCTTTAACAGTTGCTGGTTTAACTTTTAAAATTGCCCCAACAAAAACCTTTAAGTTTTCAGCCAATTTATCTTCTTCAAAACTAGCCTTACCAATAATTCCATGAATATTTCCAAAACTGTCAGTTCTATATTCAACTTTACCCTTCTTAACATCTGCTACTGCTTTAGCAACTTCCGTTGTCACAGTTCCAGTTTTTGGATTAGGCATAAGTCCTTTTGGTCCTAAAAGTTTACCAATTTTACCAAGTAATGGCATCATTTCTGGAGTTGCAATAATTACATCATAAGAAAACCAATTTTCTTTTTCAATTTTAGTAATCATATCAACATCACCAACAAAATCAGCACCTGCTTCTTTTGCAGCCTTTGCATGATCACCCTTTGCAAGTACCAAAACAGTCTGTGTTTTACCAGTTCCATTTGGTAATACTATAGCACCTCTTAATTGTTGATCTGCTTTTTTAGTATCTAAATTCAAATTCATAGCAACTTCAATAGTTTCATCAAATTTTGTATTTGAAGTTTCCTTTGCTAACTTAATAGCATCTTCTATTGAATATAACTTATTCTTTTCAACTTTTTCAAATACTGAAGCATATCTTTTACTTTTCTTCATCATATCCTCCTTATGTGGTTTTGCGGACTAAATCCTTCCACATAGGTCAAAACCTATATGTATAATTATTATTCTTCAACTTTAATTCCCATGTTACGAGCAGTACCTTCTACTATTTTCATAGCAGCATCTACATCATAAGCATTCAAATCTGGCAACTTTGTTTCTGCTATTTCTTTAAGTTGATCCTTCGTAATAGTAGCAACAGT
>CAYWQZ010000170.1:0-215 GCA_964460565.1 uncultured Mycoplasma sp. | reverse complement strand
ACAGTTTCGCCTTTAGATGCACCAGACTTAATTTTTGCTGATTTCTTTAACAAAAATGCAGCAGGTGGAGTTTTTAATACGAAATCGAAAGTTCTATCTTCATAAATAGAAATCTCAACCGGTAATACATCTCCCATCTTATCTCTTGTTGCATCATTAAATTTTGTACAAAATTCTTGTAAGTTAATTCCTGCTGGTCCTAAAACTGTTCCAAC
>CAYWQZ010000169.1:0-2006 GCA_964460565.1 uncultured Mycoplasma sp. | reverse complement strand
TTAATTATAAAATAAAAAGCACTATTTTTCAAGTACCTTTTGGTTAATTTTTACTTTTTCTTAATTCTCAAAGTAAATGCAACTTTTACTATTTCTGTTGCAATAAGTTTGAGAATTGGTGGTTGCAATAAGTTTGAGACTTATTTTAATAGATTATTTTTTATATTCTGCTTTAAGTGTTGCAATAAGTTTGAGAATAATCCATAATAAAACACCTCTAGAAAAGGAGGTGATTTTTAATGGATAAATTAGAAATTATTTCATATTCAGATTTATTATTATATCTTGACGATATAAATGAATATGTAAATTTTATTTTACTTTTTCATAATAGTTATGACTGGTTAGACCTTAATGAAATATTAATGTATCTTTCAGGTGTAGATGAAATTATTGATGCAATAAAACTTTATTTAGACAAAGAAATGAATTATTAAAAGGAGTGTGATTAGTTATGAAAAGAAAAGCAAATAATTCACATTTTACACTTGAAGCAAGAACATATATTGAAAATCAATTAAATGAAAATCAAAATATAACCAGTATAGCAAGGAATTTATGTAGATGCAAAAGTTCAATTATAAGAGAAATAGATCGTAATATTACTTTAACATTCCCATCTACCTATAATTCTACTCATCCATGCATAAAAAGCAGTACATGTTTACTAAAAGAATATGACTGTTATAAAACTTGCAAAAATATTGAGATTAATCTTTGTCCAAAATTAATCTCATCTCCACATACTTGCAATGGTTGTACCAGCAAACACGGATGCAGGTATGTGAAAAAATATTATAAGGCAAATGAAGCAAATAGTAAATATTTGAGTTCATGGAAAGAAGATAGAATCGGATTGCATTATACCGAATATGAACTTAACATATTAAATAACGATTTTTATTATCTAGTAATTGCAAATAGGTCTATATATCATAGCCTAATAGTAATTAATAAAAGAGGCTTTAATTTTAAAAAAAGCACTATTTATAGACAAATTAAAGATAATAGATTAAGACTTAAACTAAGTGATTTACCACGTAATAGAAAGGAAATAAAAATGAAAGAAGAAAAAGATAAAGAATACAAAAATATTGAAAAAATTGAAGGACACACTTACGAAGATTTAGAAATTAAAAAAAAACAAAAGCCAGATGCAATTGAAACAGAAATGGATACAGTCGAAGGTATTAAAGATAGTGGTGACCCAGTTATGCTAACCTTAGAAATCGTAAAAATTAG
The DNA here is from genome assembly GCA_964460565.1 of uncultured Mycoplasma sp. Taxonomy (GTDB): domain Bacteria; phylum Bacillota_I; class Bacilli_A; order RF39; family UBA660; genus HGM10836. Next base: position 764 of record CAYWQZ010000169.1, on the reverse strand, counting down.
TTTTATGTTTATAATTAAATTAGATGCAAAAACTTTTGATAATGTATTAAATAAATTAAAACAGTTTAAAGAAGACATAACTCCAGAAATTTTTATAAAAATACTAGAACTATTTTTAACAGATAACGGTAGTGAATTTAAGAATATATCAAAGTTAGTTGATGCTTTCCCAGATATAAATATTTACTATTGCCACCCTTACTCTAGTTACGAGAAAGGCGCAATAGAAAATAATCACGAATTAATAAGAAGGGTAATACCAAAGAGCGTATCTTTAAAACCTTACACACAACAGGATTATAATATATTAGCATCACATATTAATAGTCTATATAGAGAAAAATTAGATGGAAAGTGTCCGTTTGAATTAGTGGAAGAATACATTCCAATAGAAATCTTAAATAAGATGGGGTTATTCCATATTAAAGATGAAGAAGTAACTTTAAACCCATTCTTACTTGGTGATAAAAACATTGAAAATATAAAAAAACATCTATCATATAATGAGATTAAAAAAGCTAATATTTCAATAACTAAAAAGCAATAGAATTAAACAAAAAAAGGCAGATTTTAAAAGTTGCAATTACTTTGAGACTTTTAAGTTTTCTGCCTTTTTTTGTTATTCAATTAGATGTTCAATATTTGTTGCAATTACTATTTTTATTGATAACATTACCTTTTGGTGTTGCAATTACTATGAGAAGTAACCTTTAGTGGATTTTTTTTATATAAACATAATCAAAATAAAAGGAAGGAATAACTCC
>CAYWQZ010000168.1:0-2010 GCA_964460565.1 uncultured Mycoplasma sp. | reverse complement strand
TAAAAGCCCATCTTTGGATCTTAGATATTATGTTACCAGATGAAGTAAGCGGCTATGATATTATCAAACAAATTCGTAATACATATGAATTTATGCCAGTAATATTTACTTCAGCCCGTGATAAAGATCTAGATAAAATAATTGGTCTAGAATTAGGCAGTGATGATTATATAACTAAACCATATTCTCCAAAAGAACTAGTCCTAAGAGTAAATAATATCATTAAAAGAGTCTATTCAAGTGATATGTCTAAAATAAAATACGAACAATATACCATTGATCTAGATAAAAGAATAGTTACCGATAATGACACTAATTTAAATTTAACTACACTAGAATTTGATTTATTAAAAATGCTTATCACTAACAAAAATAAATCATTTTCGCGGGATGATATTTTAAACATTATCTGGGGTGAAAACTATTTTGGTAATTATCGTGTTGTAGATGATCTTGTAAGACGTTTAAGAAAGAAAATGCCTGAATTAAACATTGAAACAATGTATGGCTATGGTTATCGTCTCACATGAAAAAAATATCCCTTCCACGCCAATTAATATATATAGTCATATTAATTATTGGAATAATCTTTATTACCCTAGGAATAATATTACCTAAAGAATTACTTCCAATATACGAAGAAAATATTTATAACAGATTAAAACAACCACTATCATTAATTAGTGATATGGTTGAAGTTAACACTCAAAATATCGAAAATAATACCGATATAGCCTATCTAGTAAAAACTACTGATAAATTATATACCTCATATAATATTGATACAGTCATTAATGATTTTAGTCCCAAAATAATCAATTATATGACTAAAGATTATGGTAAATTTATTTATAAAAACCATTTATACTATTATTATACCCATAACACTACAAAAGCCCGTGTTATATCTATTACTGATGACAGTTATATAAATAATATGAAAAAAGATATTCTCTATACGATTTTTATAGTCGTAGGCTTATCATTTGCCCTATGTTCATTAATCCTTGTTTTATGGTCAAATAACCTCGTAAACAACATAATCATCCTTAAACGAAAAATCAAGAATATTGATAATGATAACTATAACATAGCATTTAATCATAAAATAAATGATGAAATATACTCCTTAAATGAATCTATTGAAAATATGCGAGAATATTTAAAGAAAAACGAAATTTACAAAAATCAAATGTATCAAAATATTTCTCATGATTTTAAAACTCCGATTACCGTTATTAAATCATATATTGAGGCTTCTGAAGACGGTATGGAAACACAAGAAAATTGTCTAAAAATTATTAAAGAACAAACTAATTTATTAGAAAATAAAGTTCACTCCCTACTATATCTAAATAAATTAAACTATATCAAAGATAAAAAAGAAAATTTAAAACAAAAAACAGATATTTCTTTAATAATTAATTCGTCCATTGAAAAATTTAAAAAAATTCGTCCTGATCTAACATATACTTTTGATATTTTATCTAAAGAAATGTATCGTGGAACTCCAGATATGTGGGAAACCATTATTGATAATTTATTAAATAATTTTATGCGCTATGCTAAAAAAGAAATTAAAATTACCCTTAAATCAAAGAAACTTATCTTATCAAATGATGGTGAAGCAATAGATGAAAAATTCCTAGATAGTATGTTTTCCCCTTATGAAAAAGGCTTAAATGGTATGTTTGGTCTTGGTCTATCAATTGTTAAGAAAACCCTAAATTTTCTAAATTATGATATTTTCGTAGAAAATGTCAAAGATGGTGTTAACTTTATCATAAAAGAAGAAAGACTCTAAATTTAGTCTTTCTTTTCATTATCCCCCGAAGATAAACCAAAATAACCTTTAAAAGTCTTATATAGTCCCTCTGCTCCAATCAAAGTAAATAAACCTATCCATATTGCATATAATAAGTTAGAAGTATAAAATGATAAAGCATAACATATTCCAATTCCAAAAGATAAAAAAATAGATATTAACTTATTAAAAACACTTCCAAAATT
>CAYWQZ010000167.1:0-2026 GCA_964460565.1 uncultured Mycoplasma sp. | reverse complement strand
TTGTTTTTTCTGCAAAATAGTATGGATATGCTATTTCAAAAACTGCTAAAATTTTATTTAAGTATGATTGTTCCATCATCTACTCCCTTCAATACTTCTAAAAATGTATTTTCTTTTTCTTTCTTTACAGTAATTTTTTGATTTAAATATTTTTCAAATTTTGTTCCAAATAAGACATCAGGAGTTAAATACCTTTCAAATTCAGTACCTATCCATTCCTTACATTTCTTGTCAATAACAACTATGAAGTCGTCGAGCCTATAACCCTCGTTCAATCGTGCTATTATTTTAGTTTGAGTAGTTTTACTAAAATATTTAAATTTACTATTAGTCTTTAAGTTTAAATAATCTACTATTTGTTTAATATCATTTAATTTATTATTTAATAATTGATCTTGATTATTGATATATGATAATGATATATGATTATGATTATGACTATTCATGTTGTTTTCGGTTGTTTTTTTAACCGATTGATTGTTTTCGGTTGTTTTCTTTTTTTTTGCATTTTTATTTCCTTTAGGTGCTCCACCTTTTGAACCATTAGTTTTATTAATTTCACACCTCTTTTTATAATTTTCTTCATTCTTGTCTATTTCAGTTTTTATAGGAATAAAAATTATTTTTAAATATCCATCTAATCCACTTTCTCCAGTATCAGCATAATTAAATATACCTTTTATCAACTTTCCAGCTTCTTCATCAGATAATTCATTAAATATTTCTTGCTGCGATTTTTTTAATAAAAAGTTCTCTTTCATAATCAATCTCCTGTTCTTACTACAACCAAACCTTTTTTCAATCTATCCCTATATATTTGACAAAAACCATACTTTTTGCTATAATTAAATACGTAAAAAGTATTTGTGTGCTTTTTATTTTTGTATATCTGTGACCGCCGTCATATGCAGATATACTTTTTTATTGTAACTTTTCATAAAAATATTCACCTATATTACAAGCCCAATACCAAGCCAATATATGTGTTAAAATGCCAAACCAAGTAAACTGCTTTACCATTGTAATAACATTCCATAGATCACTTAAAATTAATCCACAACTACATATAAATACTAATAATAACCATATATTTTTATAATTTAATCTTCTTTTCATGTTTAACCTCTTTTCATCCCTGTACATTCTTCGAAATACCAAATTGGTACTTTTCCTCTAAATGTAATTAAATTTTTATTTTCTTTTTTATATTTTTCTTTTAGTTCTTTATTCATTTGTTTTATGATATCGTATGATTTACTTTGTGAATAACCTGTAATTGCTACAACATCATTAACATCATAAAAATTTTTCATTTTTTTCCCTCCAATCGTGCTAGACTTTTTTTAGGTATTCCAGTACCTAATTTTTTATTTACTTTTCCTCACTTGTGCTATAATAATTAGCCAAAGGAGGTGTTAATCGTGTTAGATAATAATTCTAAAAAGATTTTAAAATATTTAATCAATAATGCTACTATTAGTAATCCAAAGGATATATATACAATAATTTTTAAAATTGATAATTTAGATTACAAAACAATTAAATACTCACTTAATTATTTAATTGATAAAAAGTTAGTAGAATTAAGTGATATGACTTCAGATGGAAAGAAAATATATTATTTTCCTACCAACGATGGTTTTATGTATTTTAAATCTTTAAGAAAAGATAAGTTTAATAAATATTGGTTTCCTATAATAACATCAGTAATATCATACATATTAGGATTAATAACAGACTTAATATTGTTATCCCAAAAGTAATCAATATTTTTTTTATTTTATAAGTATTTATATGAGTACTTTTTAATATTGCAAACTCATAATTTTTTATTTCATCTTTTCCGAATTCTTTTTCTAACTCTGTTTTTACTTCCATCTCTTATTCTTCCTTTTCTTGTTCTAAATCACTTTCGTGCATATTTGCACAGACATTTTCAAAAAAAATTGACTTATCAATTTTATAGAAATCTAATAACTGTTCAAGTCTTTCAACTGATAATCCATTTGAATTATTTTCGTATCTT
>CAYWQZ010000166.1:0-2078 GCA_964460565.1 uncultured Mycoplasma sp. | reverse complement strand
TATCACGAACCAATACCGAATTATCTTCCTTTATAACTATATCAATCTTATAACAAAAACCCGCCAAAGCCTCATCAATAGCATTATCAACAATTTCCCATACCAAATGATGAAGACCCTTCACATCTGTTGTACCAATATACATACCAGGTCTCTTTCTAACAGCTTCCAAACCTTCCAAAACCTGTATCGCAGATGAATCATACTCTTTTACATCTTGCTCATTCATTTTAACACACTCCTATTCATCAAATTTCCATCTTTTATCCTATACACACTAGCCTTATCTAACACTTTTGAACTAATATTATTAATATCTGTTGTAGTAACAATAAACTGAATATTAGACTTTATAAACTTAAGAAAATTCTTCCTCTTCTCCAAATCAAGTTCACTGAAAATATCATCTAAAAGCACAATTGGATAACTCTTATTAACTTCCTTAAACAACTTAATTTCCGCTAACTTAAAAGATAAAATACTAACCCTTTGCTGTCCTTGAGAACCATATAATTTCAAATCATCATCACCCAAATAAAAACTAAAATCATCTCTATGCGGACCAAACAAAGTAAGCTTTTTTGCCCTCTCACTTTCAAAATTATCCAAATACAACTTCTTAATAACACCTTTATCAAAAGAACCCAAATTTGCTTCATAACAAACACTAAGTCCCCTTACCTTCATTATCCTATAATAAATATCATCAATACCTAAATTAATACTCTTAATAAAATTATCACGATACTTCATAATAACAATAGCCCTATCAATTAACCTATCAGTCAAAATATCAAAATAAATTTCATCAAAATTATCCTTCTTTAAATACTCATTCCTTATCTTAAGAAGCTTATTATACTCATTAAGTACCCTAGTATAATCAGAAAATAATTGACAAAGTTCAATATTAAGCAAATTTCTTCTATAACTTGGAGACTTCTTCACAATATCTAAATCATCAGGAGAAAAAATAATAACATTCATCAAAGAAACATAATTAAAAACCTTACTTTCTTCCTTCCCATCTACCTTCAACGTTTTCTTATTACTTTCAAGAATAACTTCCATATCCTTAAATCTATTTTCAATACCTAAAGTACACTTTAACCTTGAAAACTCACTATCCTTATTAATTAAATTACTATCAAAAGCATTTTTCATCGATTTAGTTAGTGCAAGTACATAAATACTCTCTAAAATACTAGTTTTTCCTTGTGCATTTTTACCAATAAAAATATTAACATTTTTATTTAACTCTAACTCTAAATTTTTAATATTTCTAAAATTAACAATTTTCAATTTTTTAATATACATCCAAAAATTAACCCTTTTTCTGCCAAATATGCCATCAACTCCCAAACTAGTATCCCAGTACTTATATATCAATTATACCATAAATATAAGAAAAAAACGACTATTTTCGCATTTTTATCGTTTTTTTTCACCATTTTTTCCTAAATAAAACCCCATTTCAAAAAAATTAAACAAAAGTATAAAAAATAACTACTCATTTCCTGCTTCAATACTTCTTCTTTCCTTTAAAACAGAACTAAGTCTTGTCGCACGTAATACCTGATTATTAATAGAATAATACGGTAATTCAATTGTCAACTTTGTACCATTTTTAAATAAAATTAAAGTTTCATTCTCATCAACCTTCATATAACTCTTAATATTATTTAAAGAAATCCAAATATTATCTTTAGAATTTGGAGACTTTGTAGGAAAAAATATTATATCCCTATAACCATCTACAAGAAGTGGTGTCTTATAAACAGAACCCAAAATCTTCTTTGCACTATACATTCTCCCATCAATAGAACTACCAAAATACTCACAACTATATTCCATAACTTCATATGGACTATAATCAATAACACACTGCATGTCATACTCAAGTACTTTAGATGAAGAATCTTTAAAAGGTATAATAGCTAAAGTCTCATCATTAATCTCATAATTCATCATAACACCCCCCATACAAAAAATTTAATGTTAAAAACATTATGTCCTCTAAACTAACATTAATCATTGTAGAATAATGTCAAAAAATGCCAAAAAACAAAAAAAATACA
>CAYWQZ010000165.1:0-2130 GCA_964460565.1 uncultured Mycoplasma sp. | reverse complement strand
AAGTGTTCTTCTTGTGATTATGTAAAGGAATAGATAATAATAAAATACTACTCATAATTATTGTGAGTAGTATTTTTATAATTAGATAAAATGAAAAGTCTTATTCTTTTTCTATTAGAAATTTAATTAATAAATTAGGTTCTTCATCATTATAAATAATATCATATATTAAATCTATAATAGGCATATCTACTTTTTTATTATTTAATAATTTATAAATAGATTTTAAAGTATATAATCCTTCAATAGTAGTATTATTTATATAACTTTCTATTTCTTCTTTACTTTTTTTACTACCTATCATATAACCTAGTGTAAAATTACGACTTTTTTCACTAGTACATGTAAGAAGTAAATCACCAAATCCAGCGAAAGATAGAATAGTTTTTTTATTGCCTCCAAGGGCATCAATTAATTTTTTTATATCATGTAATGACTCTGTAATAAACATTGCTTTTGATGATTCTGGCAAATTTAAACCATCTATTATACCAGAAGCAATAGCAATAACATTTTTAATTGAACCACATATTTCAGTACCAATAATATCATCGGTAGTTCTAAGTTTTATATTTTTGTTTTGGAGTGCTTCTTTAACTATTTTTTCAGTTTTATTATTTTTAGTAGCAAGAGTAAGTCCAATAGGTACTTTTTTTATTATATCTACCGCAAAAGATGGGCCTGAAATAACTGCCACTTTATTAGTTTTAATATATTTATTTATAACATCTATAACAAATAAACAAGTTTCTTGTTCTATACCTTTTGACGCTACACAGATATGCTGATTTTTATTAATAATATTTTTTAATTTTAAAGAAACATCATCAACTGCAGGAGCAGGGACAGAAATTATAATTAATTCTTTATCTTTAATTGCTTCTTCTAAAGAAGTAGTTATTTTTATATCATTAGGAATAATAAAACCAGGTAATCTTTTTTTATTTTCTCTTTCTATATCTAACATATTTTTTTCATCTTCAAAAGCAGTCCATAGTGTAATATCACATTTATTATCATATAAAACTGAAGTAAGTGCTAAACCATAAGCACCAGTTCCTAACATTGCTATTTTCATTTAATCACTCTTTCTTTTTTTAGTATATATTAATCATAACATATTTTTAAGTTTTTTAAAATTAATTTTATTCTTAATTTTATTTATTAAAATATCATATAGTCTTTTTAAATAATCAATAAAACTAGATAGTATATAAGAATACATTAAAATAAGAAAAACCATCAATATAAAATAGTATATTTTATCGGGGGTTTTAACTACATATTTATTTAAATATTTATAGAAAAAATCATCAAATATATATGAAACTAAGAACATACCAAAAGATTTTTCTGATATTTTAAAGATACATTTTTTAAAAAATTTGGGAGTTTTTTCTAGATTTAAATTTAATAGTAAAATGAATGCTAAAATAGAAAGTATAAAACTTTGAATACTATTCCAACCACTAGTGATACTATTATTAATGAAAGTTTTATTATAACCAAAGTATAATGCTATGGAGCCAAATATAAAAACGGATAAAACTAGTAAAATAATATTTAATTTTTTATTAAGTTTGATATTATATTCTTTAATATATGCCCCAATGAAGTAATAGGTAAGGGGATATATATTAACCCACCAATTAGGAAGTAATTTGTATTTTACATTAATGAACTGTGGTAAAATTGTTACAATAAATAATGTAATTAGTAAAACTTTTTTTTGTTTTTTTTTTAAATTATTATATAAAATGTTTAAAAATGGAATTAATAGAACTAGTCCAAAATACATATTCATATACCAAGCATGTTGCGAAGCTTTAAAACTTGTTATTAAACCTATAATACTTGTAATACGGTATGATTTATGCAAAAAGATAACTCTATATAGTACGCATAGCAAAGATGCAATTACGTAAACAAATATTATTTTTTCTAATCTGAAATAATATTTTTTATTTAATTTCTTTTTAGACATTAAATAACCAGATAATATTATAAATAAAGGAACACATATCATACAAAAAGTTCTCAGATAAGTCATTAAAATCATATTTGTTCCTACTAATTTTTCACCATAAAATCCATTATATTTAAAAAAATGCACTGAAATAACAGAAATAA
>CAYWQZ010000164.1:0-2166 GCA_964460565.1 uncultured Mycoplasma sp. | reverse complement strand
AGAACAACAAACAAAATAACAAATAAAAAAGATACTCTAGGAGTTACTATTTTATATAAAACATTTATAGGAAGAATAATCTTAAATATTATTGTAAAACCTTGGTTTACTAAATTAAGTGGTTACTTTATGAATAGTAGACTATCTAATATAATAAGTTTATTACTAATTAAAAAATATAATATAAATAAAGAAGAATATATAAATACTAAATTTAAATCATATAATGATTTTTTTACTAGAAAAAGAAAAACTAACTACTTAAACATAGATACTAATCCAAATAATTTAATTGCACCAGCTGATTCCAAATTAATGGTTTATAATATTAAAAGTAGTAATGAATTTAAAATAAAAGATTCATATTATAGTGTTTATGATTTATTAGATGGTAATAGTATTTCTGAAGAATATGATAATGGTAAAATATTAATATTTAGATTAGAAATAAATGACTATCATAGATATTGCTATATAGATAATGGTACGAAAGGTGTTAATATTTATATAAAAGGTGTCTTTCATACAGTAAGAAATATTGCTTTAAAAAAGTATAATATATATAAAAAGAATGCTAGAGAATATACCATTATGAATACTGAAAACTTCGGACAAGTAATAGAAATAGATGTTGGTGCAATGATTGTAGGAAGAATAAAAAATCATCATGGAGATTATAAATTTACTAAAGGAGAAGAAAAAGGATATTTTGAGTTTAATGGCTCAACAATAGTATTATTATTTAAAAAAGGATATATTGATATAGATGAAGATATACTAATTAATAGTAAAAATGGTATAGAAACAATAGTTAAATATGGAGAAAAAATAGGGACTAAAAAAAGAATATCTAAAAAATCATAGATATTCTTTTAACTTATTAAATACTTTTAACTTACTAATAAAATAATAACATATTATTGAAATAACAAATGCTAATAACACATCATAAATAACATGTTGCTTAATAAATAATGTTGATAATATAATAAGAATTAAATATATTATAATAACTAACTTACTTCTAAAATTTAATTTACTTTGCGTTATAGCATATAAAGTAGTAAAACAAAACATACAATGCATAGAAGGTAAACAATTAATCGGAGTATCTAACATATAAGTAATATTTAATATAAAACTAGCTAAATCATTAACTATAAAACTTGCCCTATCAATAGTAGAAGGATATATAATAAAAATAATATTAGCTATTAACATCGAAATAACACTAGCAACATAAAAACGCTTATAAACTAATTTATCTTTCTTATATAATATATACCAACTAATAATTAAAAAAGGATACCAAGAATTATATATAAATACAAAATACTTACAAAAAGGAAAACTTTTATCAAAACTTGTCCCTATCAAATGAGGAGGCTCTTGTATTAACTTAGTTAAATAATATAATAATGCTTGAATAATTAATAATAAAATAATAGAAATTAAACACTTTTTCTTCTCTTTCATAAATATCACAATAAAAGTGTACCACAAAAACATAATTTATCAAAGTTGATAGTTAACTTTTCCCTTTCTTTTTCTTAAAATATCCCTTATAATTAAGTAGGTGGTAAAAAATGAATGACAATATAATAAAAGAAATAGCAAATAACTTAAATATTAAACAAATCCAAGTTACTAATACTTTAAAACTACTAGAAGAAGGTAACACTATCCCTTTTATAGCAAGATATCGTAAAGAAGCAACCTCTGGTTTAAATGAAGTTATTATTAAAGAAATAAATGATGTTTATGAATATCAAGTAAACTTATTAAAAAGAAAAGAAGATGTAATACGTTTAATTGATGAAAAAGGACTTTTAACTATAGACTTAAAAAATAAAATATTATCATCTTCTAAACTTGTTGAAGTAGAAGACTTATATAGACCATTTAAAGAAAAAAAACAAACTAAAGCTACTAAAGCAATAGAACTAGGTTTAGAACCTTTAGCAAAAATAATAATGTCTTTCCCAGTTAATAAAACTCTAGAAGAATTAATAAATAACTTTAAATGTAAAGAAGAGGATTATGATAAAAAACTAGAAGGAGTAAAATATATAATTGCAGAATTTATATCATATAATGCATATTATCGTAAATTTATAAGAAACTTTATATATAAAAATGGTTACATAACTTCTAAAATAAAGAAAA
>CAYWQZ010000163.1:0-2197 GCA_964460565.1 uncultured Mycoplasma sp. | reverse complement strand
ATCAGTTCCTAATAAGTCACTATTTGCATAATCCCATTTGATTAGTTTTACTTGGTTTCCAAATACTCCGATGATACGGTATAGATTGTCATCTGGGCATGTTTCTGCATCTGAACCAAAGCATACATAGTTATTTGGATTAGCTCCTGCATAACGATATGAGTTATCTCCTGCTCCATTTGCTAAATTTGAATCATGATAATATAAGTTTGTTATCTCTGGACTTACACTTTCATTATATAAATTCTTTACACAAGTTGCTAAAGCTGTTCCACTACTACATGCATCTCCTATAGCAGATGGAAAAGGTTTACTTTGTAAATATACTTCCATATCCATCTTTCCATTTTCATTAATAGATTGGTCTGTAGATAAATTAATAAAAGTTAAAGTAAATGTCCATGTATGAGTAGTACCTGTAGTAGATGATGTTGTACTTATTGGATAATTAGTTTTAATATCAAATAAACCAGTTTTATTTGTAACATCAAACCCTGATACACCTGATTGGGTAACATAAGTTAAACCTGTTACTGATGTAACATTATTTCCATTTTGGTCTTTTATTGTTAAAATAATTTCTGGAGTACTTGTACTTGTTGAATACTTATAAGTATTACTTTTTATATATACTCCAACATAGTATGAAGAAGTAGCATTATTAGTTTTAGTGGATGCTACTAACTTAGCTTTAGGATTAGTCGTACTAGTTAAATTAGAACCACCTGTTGTAAAATTATCCGTTGTAGCACTTAAAGATAAAGCAGTACCTGAAGTAAAGCTAATAGTATCTCCTGTAGCTGTAACTTCACCATTCATAACAACATCTTCATCTATTGTAGGAGCTAAATAAGAATATGTAATTTTTCCTACCATTAAAGCTATAACCAATAATATTGAAATAAATAAAATAACTAAAACAACTTTTCTTGTATCAACTTTTGTCATTTCTATCACCTTTTCTTCTTTAAGTATACCATTAATTAAAAAAAAATAAAAGATATTTTAATAATATTTTACAAAAAAGTGTTAAATATGTATAAAAGAAACTAATAAACTGAAAAGCTCTGAACAGCAACTTCATAGAAGTTGCTGTCATTTAATTAATGATATTTTTAAATTTTACTCTTTTACATATTGAGTTTCATTTAATCCAAAAATTTCTTCTTTGGTCATATATATTATTCTAGCTTCATCAATAACATTTTCTTCTTGATATTCAAAATATGCATCTATCAATTCATTAAGCTTTTTTGTCGATAATTTATCAGTTGTTCTTCTATAATCAACTAATTCATCGCACAATTCAATAGTTAACTTAGTATTTAACTGAGCATAACTATCTTGATTTATAACAGTTTCCTTTGGATTATCACAATTCAAATAGAAATTATAATTATGCAATAATAACATATATTTACCCATTGTTTTATCTATAGCAATAACTTCAATATAGTTATCATATATTTTAACAATTAACATTGGATGTGCAACAGTAGAAACTACATCTATTTGATACCTTACTTTTAACCATAATACTTGCCCCACTTCAAGTTTATTTTTCACAATTTAACTGCTTCGATAAAGCCTTTATATCTTTTCTTGTATACTTCAATATTGTTTTCTAATTTTAAAATCGGAGCATTATAGGTATCGTCTTTTAATCTTATCCATTCAGGATCTTCGTGTGAAATTTCAATTAATTCTTCATATGATGCATCTTTTAAAACATCATATATCTTATTTAGAAAAACAGCATCTTTTTCATTAATTTTTACATCATAGTTGCTAGCTACAATCTGACCATAGTTATTTACTATACTTTTGATTACTGGTCCATTAACATAAGCAACAAAGTCATCATTAAATAGTTTTTTCTCATATTTAGCCATATAAACTACTTGACTTAAAAATAAATACTTATTTAATCTTATATTACCCTCATAAGATTTTCTTCCGTTATTTTCCACAATATTATTATTAAACAACTCTCGTTTAGGGTCTTTAGATAAATAATATTTAGCTACATCAATTGCATCCATTACTAATTCCTCCTTTAAAAGCTAGTCTTTATTATAATAATTTTATATTCATATGTCAAGATTTTTTTCTATCAGCTTTTGTCATTCATGTCACCTTTTCTTTTTTTAGTATACCATTAATTAAAAAAAAATAAAAGATGTTTTAACACTTTTTT
>CAYWQZ010000162.1:0-2226 GCA_964460565.1 uncultured Mycoplasma sp. | reverse complement strand
TTGCCTAGGGGAAAACTAAGATTTCATTAAAAAAAGTGTCTCAAAACACAATTTTCATATTTTTTAATTTTTTTAAAAAATTAATCAATAATTAAATAAAAACATATCATTTTAATAATCTAATTTAATGTTAAAAAAACACACATTTGTAAGTTTCATGTGTGTTTTTAATTTAATTATTTTTTATATTATGTAGTAGCAGAATTTATATTTGATTTTGCATAAATTCTTCATAAGCATCTACTACTTCATCAGGATTACCGTCCATTTTTAAAACACCTTCGTGTATCCATATTACTCTATCACATAAATCTTTTAAAGTTTTCGAACTATGTGATACTATTACTACTGTTCTAGTGTCATCATTAATTAATTCTTTCATTTTATTATAACTTTTTTCTTTAAAATGAATATCTCCAACTGAAAGAACTTCATCAATTAACATTATATCAGTTTCAAGTATTGCTGTAATAGAAAATGCAAGTTTTGAATACATACCAGAAGAATAAGATGCAACTGGTTTATATATAAAGTCCCCAAGTTCAGAAAATTCAATTATATCATTTAATTTTTCTTTTATTTGTTCTTCACTAAAGCCTAAAAGCATTCCTGATAAGAAAATATTATCATATCCAGATAATTTTCTTTGAAACCCTACTCCAATAGATAAAAGTGAAATGCTATTATTATGTAAATCTATTTTGCCAGAGTCTGCAGAAAATATACCAGCAATTGCACGAAGTAATGTTGATTTGCCACTACCATTTTTACCACATATTCCTACAATTTGACCCTTTGGTATTTCAAATGAAACTCCTTTTAAAGCAGTAAATAAAGTAGACTTTTTTGCTTCAAAAAGTGTTTTTCTAATTGAAAACTTTTTTATATCACGATATTTTACTACTAAATTATCTACACTTATTGCTATTTCTTTCATTATTTTATCACCTTAACATAACTATTCTCATATTTATAAATTGTTTTAACACCAATTATAGATAAAATTGTACCTATTACAAACCATAAAATCATTATTCTGTAATCTGGTGTTACTCCATATATTAAACAACCTCTTCCACTTTCTATTAAATAAGCCATTGGGTTTACAGTTAATAATATATTATTATATGGAAATGGTATTCTTTTAGAAACTAAATAAAATATTCCTGATAAATAAAATACTAATTTTAAAAGTATATTTGTAATATTAGATAAATCTTCAACAAAAACTCCAAAATGCATTAATATAGTAGAACACCCAAATGTTACTACAATTAAAGTAATAATAATTGGTATTATATGCAGCATACTAACATTTAAAGGTATTTTATACAATATCATCATAACTGCAACTAAAGCAAAAGAAATTAACATTTTAAAGAAATTAACTCCCATTTTATTAATTAATAAAATATATTTAGGCAAATAAACTTTAGTTACAATATCTTTATTTGAACTTACAAGTTTCGGGCTTAAACTAACTACTTTATTAAAAAAGTTCCATAGACTAAGTGCTGTAAACACAAAAACTGCAAAATACTGTTCTTTTGATTTAAAAACTACTACAGATATAAAAGTATAAATCATCATAAAGAAGAGTGGATCAAGTAACCACCATAATGCTCCAAGATATGATCCTGCTACTTCAGCATTAAGTTCTGCTTTTGTAGCATATATTATATACTTAAAATATCTTTTTATATCATTAAATATTTTTTTCAACATGCATCACTCCTTGTTAATTATACAATAAATTACAAATAATAGCAAATTTATTTACTTGGTGTAGGTATTTGATTAATTCTGTTATCTGGTTCTTGAAGTCCTAAATCTTCTTTTATTTTAGTAGTAGATATCCCTTCAGTTCTATCTAAATAGACAACTTCACAATAATCTTTTAAATAATCAAATTTATCACTACCAGCCCAATCACTACCCATTACTACTATATCAGCATAATATTCTTTTACATCATTAATTTTTTGTTCCCAGTTTTCTTCTGGAATTACTAAATCTACATATCTAATTGCTTCAAGCATTTTTTTTCTTGTTTCGTAATTATGATATGCTTTTTTGCCTTTTATCTCATTAAATTCATCGGTAGATAACGCAACAATTAAATAATCTCCTAAAGCCTTTGCTCTTTGCAATAATCTAATATGACCGTAATGTAATAAGTCAAATGTTCCATAAGTTAAAACTCTTTTCATAAATATTTCCTCCATT
>CAYWQZ010000161.1:0-2237 GCA_964460565.1 uncultured Mycoplasma sp. | reverse complement strand
CAGTTGGTTAGAGCACTTGACTGTTAATCAAGGGGTCCTAGGTTCAAGTCCTAGTTGGGGCGCCATTTTTTTAGGCCAGTTGGTGAAGTGGTTCAACACACCGCCCTTTCACGGCGGCATTCACGGGTTCAAATCCCGTACTGGTCACCATTTTAAAAATTTCCCTTATTTATAAGGGTTTTATTTTTTTTATTACCCCAAAATTACTCGAACTTAATATTTACTAGTAATATTTATTAGTAGTTTCTGTTATCTCCTTTATGGTAAGATAATAAAGGAAATTAGTATGAATAAATTAGAACAAAAAATAGTTAAATTTGCAGAAGATAGAAACTGGTTACAATTTAATACACCAGAGAATTTAGTTAAGTCAGTTGCAATTGAATCTAGTAAATTATTAGAGTGCTTTCGGTGGAATAATGATTATGCTAAAGATAAACTAAAATATGAATAATGAATTATTGTATATTACTATGTCATCAAATAGGAGTTAATCCTAAACAGATAATACTTGATAAAAATCTACAATAATATTTAAAAAATAAAATAAATTTGATGTAATATCTAAAATCAAGATTATAATATATATAAAATATTTAAAGATAATGTAAAATTTATCTTTTTTCTTATAAAAACTAGTATAAGTAATAATAATTTGTTATACTAAATATAGTTGAAAGGAAGTAGATTATGAGAGCAAATATTGGTGTCATTTTTGGTGGCAAAAGTGTAGAACATGAAATAAGTATAATTTCCGCAGTTGAAGCAATGGGTTATCTTGATCCAAATAAATATCAAGTAATTCCTATATATATTGATAAAGAGGGCAATTGGTGGACTGGAATGCATTTAAAAGATATATTAAATTATCGTGATATTGCATTAGTAAAAAGATATGCGACTAAAGTTGCACTTATAAAAGATGGAAAAAGAATAGTTTTACAATCACTAGGTTTATTTAAGAAAAATTTATATGTTATAGATTTAATTATGCCAGTAGGACATGGTAGTTTTATGGAAGATGGCTCACTTCAAGGTTATTTAAATATGCTTGGAGTACCATATACAGGACCAGGTGTACTTGGGGCAGCCTTAGGACAAGATAAAGTATATATGAAACAAATCTTAGAATTTAACAAAGTACCAATAACTAACTATATATGGTTTGATAATAAAAAATTTGAAACAAAAAAAGATGAAGTATTAGAACAAATTTCTAATTTAAAATATCCTTTATATGTTAAACCATCTAGTTTAGGTTCTTCAATTGGTATTACAAAAGTAGAAGAAGAAAAAAGTTTAATTTCTGCAATTAAAGATGCTTTTAAATATGATAAAAGAATTATAGTAGAAGAAGCAGTAAAAAATGTAAAAGAAGTAAATATAAGTGTACTTGGTGATAGTAATAAACAAGAAGTAAGTAATATAGAAGAAATAAATACTACAGGTGATTTTTATTCATTTAAAGAAAAATATGTAGAAAATTATTCTAAATCAGTAGTAAAAACAAAGAAAACTAAGCCATTATTATCTAAAGAAATGCAAGAAGACTTAAAGAAACTTGCTAAAGATGTATTTAAAATATTAAATGCAAGAGGAGTAGCAAGAATTGATTTCTTAATAAATGAAAAAACTAATGATATATATGTAAATGAAATAAATACAATACCAGGTTCTTTATCAGGATATTTATGGCTTGAAAAGAAGAAACCACAAACTGAATTATTAGATGATTTAGTTAAAATTGCTATTAATAGTCATAAAGAAAAAGATGATTTGTCATTGTCTTTACCAGGTAATTTACTTGAGGGTTATGATATCTTAGATGGTTCAAAATTAAAGAAAAAAAATAATAAGTAAGAAAGGAATTTTTCCTTTTTTTATATTTTAGTATATTACTTGTATTTTTTTTCTTACTATTATATAATTTAATAAAATAACTATTAAAAAGATACTAGTTGTTTATAGATAATGAAAGGTGATTAAAATGAATAAAGAAATATTAGATGGTAATACAGCATGTGCTTTAGTGTCATATATGTTTACTGAAGCATGTTCTATATATCCAATTACGCCATCTTCAACAATGGCTGAATTAATTGATGAATACAGTTCGAAAGGAAAACTTAATTTTTATGGTAATAAAGTAAAAGTAGTAGAAATGCAAAGTGAAGCAGGTGCAATTGGAACAATGCATGGTATGCTTTTAAATGGTGTTTTTTCTAGTACATATACAG
>CAYWQZ010000160.1:0-2259 GCA_964460565.1 uncultured Mycoplasma sp. | reverse complement strand
CATATGGTTTAGAGAAACAAGAAAAAATGCAAACTATCTTAGTTTATGACTTAGGTGGTGGTACATTCGATGTATCAATTCTAGAACTTGGTGAAGGAGTTTTTGAAGTAAAAGCAACTGCAGGTAACAACCATTTAGGTGGAGATGACTTTGATGAACTAATTATCAAACATTTAGTAGAAACATTCAAAAAAGAAAATGGTATTGATTTATCTAAAGATAAAATGGCAATGCAAAGACTTAAAGAAGCAGCAGAAAAAGCTAAAAAAGATTTATCAGGAGTTACAACTACACAAATTTCTTGTCCTTTCATAACTCAAGGAGAAAATGGTCCACTTCATTTAGATATGAGTCTATCTCGTGCTAAGTTTGAAGATTTAATTAGAGATTTAGTAGATTCTACACTTACTCCAGTAAGAAACGCTTTAAAAGATGCAAAATTAAAGAAAGAAGATATCGATCAAGTAATTTTAGTTGGTGGTTCAACTCGTATTCCAATGGTTCAAGAATTAATTAAAAAAGAATTAGGTAAAGAACCAAACAAGAGTGTTAATCCAGATGAAGTTGTTTCAATGGGAGCAGCAATTCAAGGTGGAGTTTTAACTGGTGATGTTAATGATATCGTATTACTAGATGTTACACCTTTATCACTAGGCATTGAAACTTTAGGAAATGTAATGACTGTATTAATCCCTAGAAATACAACAATTCCAACAAGTAAA
Source organism: uncultured Mycoplasma sp. (assembly GCA_964460565.1). Classification (GTDB taxonomy): domain Bacteria; phylum Bacillota_I; class Bacilli_A; order RF39; family UBA660; genus HGM10836. Next base: position 1,537 of record CAYWQZ010000160.1, on the reverse strand, counting down.
AGTCAAGTATTTAGTACTGCTGCAGATAATCAACCTGCTGTAGATATCCACGTACTTCAAGGAGAAAGACCAATGGCTATGGATAACAAAACACTTGGAAGATTTGCACTTACAAACATTCCACCAGCACCACGTGGAGTACCACAAATTGAAGTTAAATTTGATATAGATGCTAATGGTATAGTTCATGTAACAGCTAAAGATTTAGGTACTAATAAAGAACAATCAATTACAATTACATCAAATACTTCACTTTCAGAAGAAGAAATTGACAGAATGATGAAAGAAGCAGAAGCAAACCGCGAACAAGATCAAAAGAAAAAAGAAGAAGCAGATGTAAAAAATGATGCAGAACAAATGATTTTTAGTACTGAAAAAGCAATTAAAGATTTAGGAGAAAAAATAGATTCTAAACAAAAAGAAGAAGCAGAAGAAAAAATTAAAGCTTTAAAAGAAACTCTTGATAAAAATGATATCGAAGATATTAAAAAGAAAACAGAAGAATTAAAAGAAACTGCATATGCTCTAGCAGCAAAAGTATATGAAGCAGCTGCTCCAAAAGAAGAAAATACTGATGATAACAAAGAAAGCGAAACAGTAAAAGAAGCAGAATTTGAAGAAAAATAATTTAGTAGTATGCACCTTTTTGGTGCATACTATATTTAGATATGGAGGATAAATGAAACAAAAAGAAAGATTTGAAATCGATGATAATTATAAATGGGATTTAACTAAAATATATAAAACAGAAAAAGAAATAGAAACAGACATAAAAAAAGTAAAAGAAACAGTAAAAGAAGTAGAAAAATATAAAGATAAATTACTTTTAAGTAGTAAAAACTTACTAGAAGCAACAGATAAATATTATGAATTAGTAAGAAATTTAGAAAAATTAATAGTTTACAGCACTATGAAACATCATGAAGATATGTCTATTAATAAAAATAAAGTATTAAACGATAAAATAAGTAAATTATCTGATGAAATATCTTATAAAACTGCATTCTTTATACCAGAACTTTTAAAAGGTAATTTTGATGATATACTAAAACTAGAAAATGAAAACGAATCATTAAAAAAATACCACTTTACATATGAAGAAATATTTAGAGATAAAGAACATGCTTTATCATTAAAAGAAGAAGAACTATTATCAAAAATGGGTGAAATATTTTCTTTTTCATCAGATACTTTTGATATGTTAGATGATGTAGATATAAAATTTAAAAATATTCATGATGAAAATGGAAATTTAGTAGAATTAACATCAAGTAATTACTCTAAATATTTAAAAAATAGTAATAGAAAAGTAAGAGAAGAAGCATTTACTAACTTTTATACTTCATATTATAATTTAAAACATGTTTATGCATGTGCTTTAAAAGGGAGTGTAACTACAGATAATTTTATTGCTAGAATAAGAAATTATAATAATAGTTTAGAAATGAGTTTATTTTCTGATAACATACCAACTAAACTATATGATAACTTAATAGAAAAAGTAAATAATAACTTAGATATAGTTTATGATTATATA
>CAYWQZ010000159.1:0-2263 GCA_964460565.1 uncultured Mycoplasma sp. | reverse complement strand
TTAAAATCCTTTTTATTAATTGTTAAAACATTATCACCACATTTTAAAATATATTTATCATTATCTTTTATTATATTAGTACTAGTAATATTTTCATTATTATATGAAACTGAAAAACTATCATTAATTATTCTAAGTTCAAAGTCATTTTCTTTTACATTTAATTCTTTACTTATTAAGCTATTATTTTTATCATATATTAATAGTTTTGTATATTCATATTCTTTTGTATTACTAGTTTTATATTTATGAATAATAAAATTATAGTCTGCTTCATCATCAAATAATATTTCTATTTTTTTAATAATTTTGTTATCTTTAAATAATATACATTTTTTTATATTATTTTCATCAGTAATTATTACAATAATATTACCATTTTCACTTTCAAACTCAAATGTTCCTTGTTCTAATTTATTTAATTTTTGTCCTAATAAAAAATCTTTATTCATCAGTGTACCTCCACTATAATATTATCATAATTAAGTAAAATATGTCTATATTTTGATAAATTAATTTAATTTCTTTGTAAAATGTTTTATAATATGATAAAATTTTATTTATAAGGAAGTGATTATATGGCTAATAACGCTATAACAAAAAGAGATATAGATTTTGCTAAATGGTATACAGATATTTGTATGGCAGCACATTTAGCTAGTTATTCAAATGTAAAAGGTTGTATTGTAATTGAACCTAATGGATATGCAATATGGGAAAATATTAGGAATATACTAGATAAAAAGTTTAAAGAAACAGGACATAGAAATATTTGTATGCCTTTATTAATACCAGAAAATTTAATGAAAAAAGAAGGGGAGTTAATCGAAGGTTTTGCACCTGAAGTAGCATGGGTAACAATTGGAGGACAAAAAACTTTAGAAGAAAAATTATGTATTAGACCAACTTCAGAAACATTATTTAGCGATTATTATTCATCAGTTGTAAAATCATATCGTGATTTACCATTATTATATAATCAGTGGTGTAATGTATTAAGATGGGAAAAAGAGACTAGACCATTTTTAAGAAGTAGAGAATTTTTATGGCAAGAAGGTCATACAGTACATGAGACACAAGAAGAAGCTGAATTTGAAACAAGACAAATGTTAGAAATTTATTATAATTTCTTTCATGATTATTTAGCTATTCCTTGTATTAAAGGACAAAAAACTGAAAAAGAAAAATTTGCTGGAGCAGAATATACTTATACAATAGAATCACTTATGTATAATGGTATTTGTTTACAATCAGGAACAACTCATTACTTCGGACAAAAATTTAGTAAAGCATATGATATAAAATTTGTTAATAAAGAAAATAAATTTGATTATGCTTATCAAACATCATGGGGAGTATCCACAAGAATGATTGGAGGTCTTATTATGGTTCATTCAGATGATTTAGGTCTTGTATTACCTCCTAAAATAGCACCAACTAAAGTTGCAATTATTCCTATTGGTGAATCAAGTATTGTAAATACTTTAGCAGATAATATAAAACAAGAATTATTAGAAAAAGATATTACTGCATATATAGATAGAAGTAAAAAATCACCAGGTTTTAAATTTGCCGAAACAGAAACAAATGGTATTCCAATAAGAATTGAGATTGGTGAAAAAGACATAAACATTAATAAAATTACTATTGTAAGACGTGATACTTTAGAAAAAATTAAAGTAGATATTAATATTGATATAGTAGAATTTATTACAAATTTATTAGAAGATATACAGCTTAACTTATATAATAAAGCAAAAGAAAGAAGAGATAGTTTAACTTATAAAGCAACTAATTTAGAGGAATTAGAAAATATTATGGAAACTAAACCAGGTTTTGTAAAAGCAATGTGGTGTGGTAATACTGAATGTGAAGAAAAAATAAAAGAAATAAAAGGAACAAAATCTAGATGTATTCCATTTCCAGAAGAACAAGAACATATTTCAGATACTTGTGTTTGTTGTGGTAAACCTGCTAAAGAAATGGTTATATGGGGAATTCAATATTAAAATATTAAAAAATTATTGTAAGATTAATAACTAATTTTATAATAATTTTTTTTTGCTTAGAAACTAAAAAAATAAACTTTTGCTTAATATTTTGAAAAAAATTAAAAAAAATGCAAAAAGATTCAGGTGTAATTAAAACTTTGGGCCAATAATTATAATAGGAGGTGAAAAAAATGACAAAAAATTACGATTATGTTTTACAAGAGACAGATAATGATTGTGGTATTTCATCACTGCAAACAATACTTCTTCAT
>CAYWQZ010000158.1:523-2267 GCA_964460565.1 uncultured Mycoplasma sp. | reverse complement strand
CTCCATTACTTCTTATTAATAAGAAATCTGTATAGTTTGTTATTCCGTAGCAACCTCTTCCTCTACCTCCAAGACCTAATACTTGTTTTGGATCTTCATCATTATATAAGTATCCTTTTTCCATTACTACTTTAGTATAAAAATTATTTTTTCTAACAAGTTCTTTAACCTTATCACAATACTTTCTCCAATCTTCGGAATCTATCGTATTATCTTTTTGAGTAATAGCATAACCAAGTGGTGAACCTAGGAATATAGAATATACATCTATTTTCATTTCATCAAATAGTTTTAATAATACTAAAATATCGTCACAATTATCTTTCCAAGCTACACTATTAACTCTTGTAAACATTCCTTTTTCTTTAGCATATTTTATTGCTTCAAAAGTTTTCTTGTATGAACCTTTTACGCCTCTTACTTTATCATGGTATTCTTCACATCCATCTAAACTTATCATAATACTTCTTAAGCCATGATCATATAAATTATCTAATTTATCTTTAGTTATAAGAGTACCATTAGTAATTAATCTAACATTTATTTTTTTTGATACTGCATATTCTATTATTTCTTTTAAGTCTTTTCTTAGTGTCGGTTCTCCTCCTGTCATATGTAGATCTTGTAAACCATATTTTACTGCCTCATCAATTAGTTCTTTAATTTTAGGTAGTGGTATTTCATCATGATAACTTCCTGCTTTGACACTACAAAAATTACATTTTAAATTACATTTATTAGTTACATATAAATCGATTTCCTCTAATTTCATATTTTACTCCTTTATTAATGATTTTATTAATATTTTATTTCTTACAACAACATCTTTTATAATATCTAAAGGTACTCCATATCTATCAAAAAGTTTTTCTATTTCACTATCTGTTATATATTCCCTCTTAATTAATTCCTTTTCTACTTTTATCAAATTATTTTTTAGACTTGTTTTATATAAAATATATTCGCCATAAATTTCATTTAAAATAAATTCTCTTTTATTTTCTAGTTGAGGATTATCTTTTTTGTATAAATCAATTATTACATTAATAATATTTTTATATGATTCAAAACTTATTCCTAATTGGTCAGTCACATTAATTGTTCGTCTTAATATTTTTCTTAAAACATATCCCCTTCCTTTGTTTGAAGGTATTGTAGATATTTCATCTCCTATAGCTAAACATAAACAACGTAAATGATCAGCTATTATTCTACATTTTCTTCTAGTTTCTTCACTGCTTAATTTATTTTCATCTTCTATGTGCAACTCAACAGCATTAACTATTTTATTTAACTTATCAGTTTCATAAATAGTATTTGTATTTTGAATTAAGGCTGCTATTCTTTCTACTCCTGCTCACATATCAACAGATGGATTAGAATTTTTTTCAAGTTTACAATCCTTTAATTTATAATCAAAAAAGACAATATCCCATAATTCAACATACTTTCCACAATTGCATGTGACATTACATTCGCAAGAACATTTTTCTTTCATTGTATCATAAAATATTCTTGTATTTGGTCCACATATTTTTTCATATGAATATGGACCTTTCCAATTCTTATTTGTAGGACATAAATGATTATACGATACACCTATTTTTTTCCACAATTCAAAAGTATCAAGATCTTTATCATATATATCATTGCCATCAAAATATGTCATATATATTTGATCAACTGAAATATCTAGATTGCTTGTTAAAAATTGTAAAACGTTTGACAAAACTTCTTTCTTATC
>CAYWQZ010000158.1:0-513 GCA_964460565.1 uncultured Mycoplasma sp. | reverse complement strand
CCAATAACCCAGTTTCCAAATAGTTCAAAAAATGTTAAAAAGAAATCATCTCCAACTTTGTTAAGTGCACCTGTTCTAATGACATTTTGAATATTAACTAATTTATTTCCATTGGGATGATTGGATTCTCCTGATAAATAAGGAATTAGAGGATACATTCCAGCAGGAGTAAATAATACTGAATTATCTATACTCGGAACTAAAGAAGAGCCTTTTATTTGTTTATACCCACAATTATTAACAAAATAATCAAAAAAAACTTTCTTTAATTCATCTACTTTATAATATTTCATAACCTATAATCACCTTCTACACATTCTTTAACATTTACAATTACCTTTACAATTAAATCCAACTCAATTAATAAATTATTCAAAGTTTGCATCATTCATCAACTTCTAAAAATTAAAATAAGACAACAAAAGCAAAAATTAAATAACTTTTATTATCTTATTTGTATTAGTATTGTTATTTATTACATGATAGTGAGAAACATAATTAATACTAATATTA
>CAYWQZ010000157.1:0-2308 GCA_964460565.1 uncultured Mycoplasma sp. | reverse complement strand
CTTCCCAAAAAATCTTCAATAGATGATTCATCTGATGATATAAAAGATATTGGTAAGAAAGCTGCTAAAACAGGTGGTAAAATTGCTAAAGAAGGTGCTAAAGTAGTTGGCAATGGTTTAAAAAAATTATGGATGTTAATACCACCACCTTGGAATTTTATTGTACTTGGTTTTTTACTTGTACTTATTTTAGTTTTATGTTTAATATTAGCATTAGGGGGTTCTAGTGATAGTTGTGAATATGAAACTGCTGTTCCTTATGAATATAATTGTCCTACAATAAATGTTGTTGGTGTTGGAGATGTTCCTTTTGAAGAATATGTTGCTGGTGTTGTAGGCGGAGAAGTTGGGGTTTTGAAGAATCCAGAATTGTATAAGGCTTTAGCAGTTGGTGCCAGAACATATGCGTTAAATTATACTAATAAATGTACTAAGTCTATTCCTAATAATACTACTGCTCAAGTTTATAATCCTAATTATATAAATGATGAAATAATGGAAGCAGTTGAAGCAACTGAAGATGAAGTTTTAATATACAATGGTTCATTAATTGCGACAATGTATGATTCATTTAATGTTTCAAGAGGAAGTTGTTCTGGTAGTACTTGTAGTACTACATATACTAAACTTCCTAATGGGGAAAAGCATACTGTAACTATTAGTTCACCTTATTATAACTATGTTAATGGAGGACATGGGTCTGGTCTTAGCCAGGTTGCGGCATATGAAATGGCAGAAAATGGTTCAACTTATGAAGAAATTTTAGAATTCTTTTATTCAGATGGTGTGCAAATTGCAAATCATACTAGTGAAAATTGTGAAAAGGAACAGGGAGAAGCAGATTTTGCTCCAAGAAATTATGATACAGGCTCTATATATAATGATTCAGAAACTTTAGGAGAAATTAGGAAAGCTGCTCCAAATGTATATTATTTATTGAATAATTCATCTTTAAAATATCAATGTGTTACTTATGCTAGATTAAGAGCGGTTGAGATACTTTTAACAACAAGTGTTTATGATGAGGCGACACGTGCTAAAGCTATTTCTATAATAAATAATCATAGTCATAATGGTTGGGGTTGGTATTATGGCGGTATTCCGGCTTTAGGTAATTTTAATGGTGATGATACATGTACTGAGTTTAAACCTGGTTCGATTATTGCTTTTAAGGGTAATGGTTCAAGGGCATGCTGTGGTACAGGGTATAAAGGCACATGCTATTGTGGACACGTTGCTATAGTTGAGGATGTTGATTATGATAACGAAACTATAAGAATAACAGATGGATACACTAGCCTTAGAGGCGCTTATCATGAAGTGACTTATACATTTGATTCAATAAAATATGGTTATGGGGGATGTATTGCTACTACTTATTTATTAGAATATCATGGTTAAAAAGGAGAAAATATGAAAAAAATTAAATTTTTATTAGTTATTTTATCATTAAGTTTTTTAACTGGATGTACCGCAAGTTATAATTTAACTATTGATGATAATTCTGTAAAGGAAATGACAAAAATAGTTATGAATAATAATGAATATGAAACATTTTTATCTGATAATAATAACAAATATTTTAATATGTATTTTGATGATGAGAATAATGTAGGTGAAGAAGGACTTGAATTGCCAATTTCTGGAGTTTCTTATTATAAGTTTTCTCAGAATGACTCTACTAATACGATTTCATATACTGGTGATTTTACTTATAATAATTTTAAAAGATCGACGATTCGTACTCTTGGTTTTAAAAATACTAAGTTTGTAAGTTCTGATAATAGTATAAGTATTACGACATCAAGTGGTTTTACTTTTCCTTATGAAGAATTAACAGAATTGACTGTTAATATAACTTCACCATATAAAGTTAATTATACTAATGCTGATAAAACTAATGGTAATACGTTGACTTGGGTTATTAATAAAAATAATGCTAATACTAAAACTATTTCTGTTACCTATATAACAAAAGAAGAGGAGTTAATAATAAATGATAAAGAGGAAGAAAAAGAAAAAATGCCTTTTAAACTTATTTTAATGATAATTCTTTTAGTATTACTTGTAGGTTTTATGATTTCATTGATTTTTGTTTATAAATTTAAAAAAAATAATAATGTATAAAAAAAAGAAATCTTTCCATTATATTAATGGGAGGATTTTTTATGAAAAAAATATTAATGTTTTTATCAGTATTTTTCAGTGCTATATTATTAAGTGGTTGTACTATGGATAATACACCAACTAAAAAAGTAGAAAATTTTTTAAATAATTATCGTAATTTAGATAATTCAGTTATTACTCA
>CAYWQZ010000156.1:0-2319 GCA_964460565.1 uncultured Mycoplasma sp. | reverse complement strand
GGTGTAGATGTAATGTATGGTAATTTATCTACTGGTAGTGTAAATATATATGATTATGTTAATAAAGGTGAATTTTTAGGAGAAGTAGATCAAAATTTATATTTAGTATTTTCAAAAGATGGGAAGTATTTAGATTATAAAGACTATATTAAATAAAATATATATTCACCCTTTAACATATTTATTTATTATTTTAGTTATTGTAACTGGTATGTTTAAAGAATTTATAATTATATTTTCAATAATTATAGTACATGAATTAGGACATTTCTTATTTTCATATATATTTAATTGGAATTTAGATAAAATATGTATTTATCCATTTGGAGGTACAATAAAATTTAATGAAAAATTAAATAAACCTCTTTATCAAGAATTAATTATTTTACTTGGAGGACCTTTTATTCAGTTAATATATTTTTTATTTTTTTATCTTTTATTTACTAGGGGAATAGTTAGTTTTAGAAATTATACTATATTTAAAGAATATAATTATGCATTACTTTGGTTTAATTTATTACCTATATATCCATTAGATGGAGGTAGAATACTAAATGTTATTAATAATTATATATTTTCTTTTAAATTAAGTAATAAGTTTACTATTGTTTTTTCTTATCTTTTTATTATTTATATTTTATTTAAATTAAGAAATATTAATTTAAATAGTATGGTTATGATTTTAGGATATGAAGATTATATTTATTTAAAAAGACAGGATTATTTATATAATAAATTATTACTTGAAAGATATATAAATAATTTTAATTTTAAGAAATTTAAGATAATTAGTAATAAGAATAATTTCTATAAAGATAAAAGACATATTATTAAATATAATAATAGTTATATAACCGAAAAAGAGTATTTAAATGAAAGATTTGGTGATTAGATGAAAAAAATTATTTTTATATTTTTAGTATTTATTTTAATAGTATTAGGTTTTTATGAGTATTTTAATCAAGATACTTTAGTAGAAGAAGTAAAAAAGGAAGAAATAAAAGGGGTTTTTATATCATATATAGATTATAGTAATTTAAAAGGGAAAAATGAATTAGAACAGAAGAAAATTATAGATGAAATGATTAATAATATATATGATTATGGTTTAAATACTATAATTTTACAAGTTAGACCTTTTAGTGATGCAATATATTATTCTGAAATATTTAAACCTAGTTTAAGTGTAGTAAATAGTGAAGATGATTATCTTAATTTTGATATATTAAAGTATTTTATAGATAAAACTCATTTAAAAGATATGAAATTATATGCTTGGATAAATCCATATCGAATTAGAAATACTAATGATATAGAAAGTATTAGTAAAGATAGTATATTTTATGATTATTTATCTTCAGATGATGTTTATATTGGGGAAGATGGTATTTATTTTAATCCTTCAAGTAAGAGAGTATTTGATTTAATAATAAATGGAGTAGAGGAAGTAGTAAAGAATTATGATATAGATGGTGTTTTATATGATGATTATTTTTATCCAAATAATAAAATAGATAATGATAATTATAATAAATATGTGGAAGAAGGTGGAGTTTTATCTATTAATGAATATAGGTTAGAAGTTATTAATAATTTAATATCTTCAACATATAATGCTGTTAAAAAGATAAAAAATGATGTTTTATTTGGTATATCTCCTTCAGGTAATATTGAAAATAATTTAAATAATGAATATTTAGATGTAGAGTATTTATTAAGTAAAGAAGGTTATTTAGATTTTGTTATCCCACAGATATACTATGGGTTTAATAATACAAATAAGCCATATATAGATACTTTAAATACTTGGAATAAATTAATTAAAACAGATACAAAATTAATGGTGGCATTATCGATTTATAAATCAGGACAAGTTGATGAATATGCAAAAGAAGGTAAAAATGAATGGATAGAAAATTCTGATATTATAAAAAAACAAATAATAATAGCTAGAAATGTAAGTAATTATGAAGGTTTCTTTATATTTAGATATAATTATTTATTTAGTGATGATTTAAATACTAATTTAAAAAATGAAGTAGATAATTTAAAAAGCATATTAAGTGAATGAATATAGTTTTAAAATTTGTATATCAAAAGTCTTAAAATTTGTATATTAAAAGTCTTAAAAAATGTATATTTTGTTTGAAAAAATAAAATAAATGTGCTATACTTAATTAGAGGAGATGTTGTATGAGTTTTGATAAAGAACAATATATTGATAGATTAATTGATAAAAATATTGGTGATTATTTAGAAACATTTGGAGCGGTATCGGTTGAGGGACCTAAATGGTGTGGGAAAACATGGACTTCATCT
>CAYWQZ010000155.1:0-2350 GCA_964460565.1 uncultured Mycoplasma sp. | reverse complement strand
ATTTTTAGGCAAAAAAAGTAGTCGGCACGATTAAATGCCGAATTTCAGGGGGTTTTGGTTGAATACCACACCCTATAAATTCCATAGGGGTGGTGCGGGTATACTACCACGCAAATTAATCATAATATAAAATAAATAAATTGTCAATTACTTAAATTAATTTTTTTTCATTTGACGTTAATCTTCTTTAATCTCACTTATAATAATTTTTTTTAATAACATATTTTCCTTATCATCACTTTCTAAAAACTCCTCAGAATCTTTTTTAGCCTGAATTAATATCTTATAATCCTCTTTTAAATCTGCAATCTTAAAAGTCATATCCCCACTTTGCTTAGTACCAAATAAATCACCATGACCTCTTAACCTAAAATCTTCCTCACTTATTTCAAAACCATCATTAGTCTTTTCCATTACTTTCAATCTTTCAGTATCAAAATCACTTATTAAAATACAATATGACTGAAGATTACTTCTTCCTACTCTACCTCTTAACTGATGAAGTGTCGAAAGTCCAAACCTATTAGCGTCAAATATAACTATCATTGTAGTATTAGGTACATCAACCCCAACTTCAATAATTGTTGTACTTATTAATATTTGCACCTTATTACTTACAAAATCATTCATTATCTTATCTTTATCACTCTGATTTAATTTTCCATGCACCACACCAATATTATACTTTTTACCAAAAGCAAGTTCCATTTTATCTTTTAATTCTAATACACTAGTTAAATCCAAATTATCACTTTCTTCAATAAGTGGTGCAATTACATATATTTGATGATTCTCCTTTAACTCAGCATACATTTTCTCTAATACATCTTTTATATCATTATTACTTCTTAAATAAGTCTTTATTGGCTTTCTACCAATAGGCATACTCTTAATAGTAGAAATATCCATATCCCCATATATAGTTAAAGCATATGTTCTAGGAATAGGAGTAGCACTCATGTATAAAACATCAGGCATATTACCTTTATTCTTTAAATTAGTCCTTTGAAGAACACCAAATCTATGTTGCTCATCTGTTATTACAAGACCTAAATTATTATAAACAACATCTTCTTGTATTAAAGCATGAGTCCCTACTACTAAATTTATTGTCCCATCCTTTAATCCATTATGTATCCTATCTTTTTCTTTTTTAGATAAAGAACCTACCAAAAGTTCCACATTTACATCATTATCTTTAAATATTTCTTTAATAGTATTAAAATGTTGAATAGCAAGTATCTCCGTTGGAACCATTAAAGCCCCTTGATAACCACTTAAAAAATTTGCATACATACTTAAAATAGAAATAATTGTTTTACCACTACCAACATCACCTTGTAAGAGCCTATTCATTCTTTTATTACTTTTTAAATCATCTAATATTTCATTTAATACCTTTTCTTGATCTACAGTTAACTTAAATGGTAAACTTTCTAATAATTTATTAAACTTATCAATATCATACTTTTTACAAAATCCATCATCAACCTTCTTATTCTTTAATTTTAAATAATTTATTTTAGTCATAAACAAAAATAATTCTTCATATTTTAAACGAATCATCGCATTCTTTAATTTTTCCCTAGTTGAAGGATTATGTACTATATTTAAAGCTGTTTTCTTATTTAAAAAATCATATTTTATCGTCAAATACTTAGGAATATAATCTTCAATTTCTTTACTATATTGCATTAAAGCTGTATTAATAAAAGCAGAAATATTCTTACTATTTAAACCTGCAGTACCATGATAAACACTTTCTATCTTTTCTTCTTTAGGCAGTAACCCCAATCTTATTTCAGAAGCAAGTATTATATTCTTACTTTTTTCAAATTTACCAAAAATAGTAATACCTGTACCAACAACTAAATCTTTTTTTAAAAATGCTCTATTAAAAATAGAAACTCCTACTACTAAACCATCAGAAGTAACTACTCGTAAATTCATTTTATTAAGATTACCTTTTAATCTAACAAGAATTGGAGTACTATCAATTTTCCCATCTATTATTACCTTATCCCCTTCATTTGCTTCTTTTAAATTACTTCTTTTAATTATTTCATATCTGTAAGGATAATGTTCTACTAAATCCATAACCGTATATATATTTAATCTATTAAATAACATTGTAGCCTTCGGACCAATACCTTTTACTTCATTTATATCTCGCATAACCACTACTTCCTTTTCTTCACATATTATAGCATATTTCTTCTATTTTTTAAAGAAAAATTTTATGAAACTTACTCATTTTTACAAGTATTTAATTATACATAAAAAAATATATAAAACCATTTCTAATCTTATATATTTTTATATTTATCTTAACACTATATTGACTATTTTA
>CAYWQZ010000154.1:0-2390 GCA_964460565.1 uncultured Mycoplasma sp. | reverse complement strand
AGAAACCAATTTGTAATAAAGGATGTGAAAAATAATGAAAGAAGAAAAAAGTTTTTCTAAGACTTCGATTAACTGGTATCCAGGCCACATGGCTAAAACAAAAAGACTAATAAAGGAAAATATAAACTTAATAGATATTATTTATGAAGTAATAGACTCTCGTGTACCTATAAGTTCTAAAATAATAGATATTGATACTTTAATAAATAATAAACCTAGAATATTAATAATGACTAAATATGATTTATTTGATAAAGAAGAAACAGATAAGTTTATTAAATATTATGAATCTTTAGGTTATAATGTTTTAAAATATGATTTAACAAGTAATAAAAGTGTTGATGAGATATTTACATTAAGTAATAAAATCTTAAGTGAAAAAATAGAAAGAATGCGTGCTAAAGGATTAAAAAAAGACACTATTAGAGCTTTAGTAATTGGAATACCTAATGTAGGTAAATCTACTTTAATTAATAAAATAGTAGGTAGAAAAAGTACTACTACAGGTAATAAACCTGGTGTAACTAAACAATTAAGTTGGGTTAAAGCATATAAAAATATTGAACTTTTAGATTCGCCTGGAATACTTTGGCCTAAACTAGATCAAGATAAAGTAGCATACAACCTAGCTAGTACTACTGCAATAAAAGAAGAAATACTAGAAAAAGAAGAAATAGCTATTTATATATTAAATTTCTTAAGTGAGTATTATAGTAATATTTTAAAAGAAACCTATAAATTAGAAGATGTATCAGATATAGAAGAAGCATTTAATATAATAGGTAAGAATAAGGGTGCTATATCTAAAGGTGGAATAATTAATTATGATAAAGTAACAGATATTATAATTAATGATATAAAACAAGGTAAATTAAAAGGTATTACTTTTGATAGGTATGAAGATGTTAAATAAAGATGATATTTTTAAAAGATTAGATAATCTTAATATAGATAAGAATAAATATATAGTTACAAATAATGCTTCAATGGTAGTACAAGGTGTAAAAGATGGAACTTCTTTAATAGATATATCTATTTCTAATGATTTAAAACTAAATAAAATAGATAATATTAATGTACTTACTACTAACTATAATACAATGGATTATATTATAATTAATGGTTATAAATTTGCTACATTAGATTATATATTAAAAGAAAAACAAAACTTTAATAAAAAAGAAGATTTAAAAGATATAAAATTACTTGATTTACACTTATGTTTAAAAGATAATTATCGTTATGAAAAAGAATTAATAGATAATGGTATAACTTTAATATGTGGTGTAGATGAAGTAGGGCGTGGTCCTTTAGTAGGACCAGTTGTCGCAGCAAGTGTTATCCTTCCAGTAAACTATAAACTTGATGGCTTAACTGATTCTAAAAAGTTAAGTGAAAAGAAAAGAGAAGAGTTTTATGATATTATAATGAAGGATGCTGTAAGTGTAGGTGTTGGTATTATTGATGAGAAAGTAATTGATGAAGTAAATATATATGAAGCTACTAAACTAGCTATGTTAGATTCTATTAATAATTTAAGTGTTAAACCAGAACATATTTTAATAGATGCAATGAAATTAGATATAGATATACCTACTACTTCAATTATAAAAGGAGATTTAAAAAGCTTATCTATATCAGCAGCATCAGTTATTGCTAAAGTAACTAGAGATAGAATGCTTGATCGTTTACATATTAAATACCCTTATTATAATTTTAAAAAAAATAAAGGGTATCCTACAAAAGAACATATTTTAGCTATTGAAAATCATGGTATTATAAAAGAACATAGAAAAAGTTATGGTCCAGTAAAAGAATATTTAGAAAAAAATAAAATTAAGTAAATTAAACAATTGCTTAATTTTTTATATATAAAACATAAGAAGTAAGAATAAAAAATAATTATTTAAGCATGAAATTTATATTTTTAGATAATAAGTTTAAGATTTGCATTATTTTGATATTTGTGATATAAATTAAATAGTTATTTATTAATTATTTTAAAATAATTGACAAATATTAAAATATAGTTTATATAATTAGAAGTAAGGACGTGATTAAATGAAGAATTTAGTAATAGTGGAATCTCCTAGTAAAAGTAAAACAATTGAAAAATATTTGGGTAAAGATTATAAAGTGGTATCCTCTAAAGGACATATTAGAGATTTATCTACAAGTGGTAAGTTTGGTTTTGGTGTAGATATTGAAGATGGTTTTAAACCAAATTATGAACCAATAAAAGGTAAAAAGAAAGTAATAACTGATCTTAAGAAAGAAGCAAAAAGTTCTGATAATGTCTTTCTAGCATCCGATCCCGATCGTGAGGGAGAGGCTATTTCTTGGCATTTAAAAGATGCTTTAGGACTTAATGATAATGAATATGAAAGAGT
>CAYWQZ010000153.1:0-2398 GCA_964460565.1 uncultured Mycoplasma sp. | reverse complement strand
GTCCTTTTTGAGTATAAAATTAATTATTTTTAGTAATTACATAATATACAATTTTTAATATAGATATTACTGCAAAAATAATTATTAAATATAATACTAAATTATTAACTATAAAATTATTAAATATTATTAAAAGTACACCTAATAACACTAAAATTATATTTTTAATTAAACTAAACTTCTTATTATTATAAATTAAATACGAAATAACATTTCTAACTATAAGACTAATACCTAGTAATATCAAAAATAAATAAGCATCAATATTTTTAGTTATTGCTATATAAATAGGTATTATTAATAATAATATACTAAGTATTAAAGAACTCAAAAAATACTTCATATCTAATACTTTATACTTATCTAACACCATTATATGTGTAATAGACATAACTATTATCATAATAGGGAAACTATATAATAAAGTTATTGTACTTAAACTTCTATCATATTCATACGTAATAATACACATTATTAATAATAATATTCCTTCTAATAAATTAGTTTTTCTTTTAAAACTTAATATTTCTTGCTTTTCTTCAGTTAAATATCTTTTCATTTTTATACACCTCTACTTAATTGTATAATATTTTCTAATATTTTTCTACATATTTTTAATATTTGTTATTTATAAAATATTATTTAAAAAAACAGTTTCCAAAACTTGTCGTTTTTAAAAAGTTTTTTGTTATACAAAGTAAAAAAGAAGAATAAATAATAATAAAACTATAAGTCACCTAAAATAAGGTGATTTTTTTAATATTTTACTAGCATATTTATTAAAAAAAATATATAATTGATATGGAGGGTAGGATATGGGTAAATTACATTTTAAATATGGAACAATGAACTCAGGTAAAACATTTGAATTACTAAGAACTGCTTATAACTATGAAGAAAATGGATATAAAGCAATTATTGTTAAACCTAGTATAGACAAAAAAGGGGATAATAATATTGTTTCTAGAGTAGGTATGCAAAGAAAAGTTGACTACTTAATTACTAGTGATATGGATATATCTAGTATATATAATGATACAATAAATGTTATTTTAGTAGATGAAGCCCAGTTTCTTAGTAAAAAACAAGTTGATGATTTATGGTTACTAACTAAAGAAAAAGATGTTACAGTATTTTGTTTTGGTTTAAAAACCGATTTTTTATCTAATAGTTTTTCAGGTTCAAAAAGATTATTTGAACTTGCAGATAAGATTGAAGAAGTTACAACTTTGTGTAAATGTGGTAATAAAGCAATGTTTAACCTTAGATTATTAAATGGTAATCCTATCTTTGATGGAGATCAAATCTCCATAGATGGTTTTGGTTTTATTACGTATGAGCCAGTATGTGGTTTATGCTATATAAAAAAATTTGAAAAAGCTAAAAGCGAAAAAAGAACAAACAAAAAAGAAGTATTTTGACAAGGAGGAAGATTATGAAATACGTATATGATTTTAACGAAGGAAACAAGGATATGAGAAATATTCTTGGTGGTAAAGGTGCTAACTTAGCAGAAATGGCAAAAATAGGAGTACCTGTTCCAAGTGGTTTTACAATATCTACTGATGCTTGTAATTTATATTATGAAAATAATAAAACATTAAGTGATGAAATTAAAGAAGAAATAGAAAAACATATTTTAACTTTAGAAAACAAAACAGGTAAAAAATTTGGTGATAGTGATAATCCACTTTTAGTATCAGTAAGAAGTGGTGCTAGAGTTTCAATGCCTGGTATGATGGATACTGTACTTAACTTAGGAATAAATGATGAAGTTGCTAATGCTTTAATTAAAAAAACTAATAATGAAAGATTTGTATATGATTGTTATCGTAGATTTATTCAAATGTTTTCTGATGTTGTAATGAATTTACCTAAAACTTCATTTGAAGGTTTATTTGATAAAATAAAAGAAGAAAAGAATGTAAAACTTGATACTGAACTTAGTAGTGCAGATTTAAAAGAAGTTATTTCAAAGTATAAAGAAGAATACAAAAGATTAACTGGTGATGATTTTCCAACTTCACCAAAAGAACAATTATTCGAGGCTATAAAGGCTGTATTTAGATCTTGGAATAATGAAAGAGCAATTACTTATCGAAGAATTAATGATATACCAGGAGCATGGGGTACTGCTGTTAACGTTCAAGAAATGGTATATGGTAATGGTGGTAATAATTCTGGTACCGGAGTTGCCTTTACAAGAAACCCTTCAACTGGGGAGAAAAAATTATATGGTGAATACTTAATTAACGCCCAAGGAGAAGATGTAGTCGCAGGCATAAGAACGCCACAACCAATTGAAACATTAAAAGATGTAATGCCAAAATGTTATGATGAATTTGTAAAAATATGTGATTTATTAGAAAAACATTATCGTGATATGCAAGATATGGAA
>CAYWQZ010000152.1:0-2426 GCA_964460565.1 uncultured Mycoplasma sp. | reverse complement strand
TTTAGTGGATTTTTTTTATATAAACATAATCAAAATAAAAGGAAGGAATAACTCCTTCCAAAACAAATATTATAATCTTAGAAATACTTAAAATATTTTATAGACTTTTAAAGTGCACAACTTTTTCTTTTAATAAACCTTCTTAGTGAAGAACCAATATTTCTTCCTATATCCATAATTGTAGAAAATGTTTTATTCAAATAGTTTATAACAACACCTGAAATACTTTTCCCTCCAATTACTTGTTTTAACTCTTCATTATTAACGACATTTAGTTGGTCTAGCATATCCATCCATTACTCCTGCAATAAGGGCAAGTGCCGCTACTATAGAACCTGCAATCGCCCAAAATGAAGCTCCTCCTTTTATTTCTTTTAATTTGTTTTCTTTTATTCTTTCCATTTTTATTCCTCCTTTAATTCATACATTTTATTAAATAAATCTATATTATTATACCTATGTGATATTACTATTATAATAAGATTAGGATAATTTTTAAAAATATTTTTAAGTATTTGTCGTTCCTCTAGTACATCAATTTCATTAAAAACTTCATCAAGAATTAATACTTTTGACTTCTTTAAAAGTCCTCTAGCAAGTATTATTTTCTTTTTCTGTCCCCCACTTAAATTAGAACCATTTTCTTCAATATATAAATCATAATTAATTTTTTTATCTATAAACATCTCATCTAATAAAACAGTTTTACAAGCCTTATCTAAGTCTTTCTTATTAGAACTTATTATATTAAGATTATCTTTTAATGTATCACTAAGTAAAGCCTCATTCTGACTTATATAAGTTATACTTTTTCTTATAAAACTTAAATCTAAAGCACTTATATCAACATCATCTATTAAAATATTACCACTGGTTACATCATCATATTTTAATAATAACTTCATCATTGTACTTTTACCAACACCTGATTTACCTTTAATAAATAAATGATCCTTACTATTTATAACTAAATTAATATTATTTAAGATATTGTTATCATAAATATTATATGATACATTCTTATATTCAAGTTTTTTTATTTCTTCTAATCTAGTTATATTAAATATTTCTTCTTTTACATCTAATACATCTAATACTTTATCAATTGAAGTTTGATATATTTTACGTAATACTAAGCAATCAGAAATACTAGTCATAAAATTAAATATTATAGAAAAGAAATTACTTAATAAAATAATATAACTAATATCTTTACCCGTTTTTTTAAGTATCATAAGTGCGAAAAATGAAAGTAATAAGTAGGATAGGTCTATCAATAAATTAGTATAAAAATTATACTTATAATACTTATTATTATATTTTTTATCATTATATAAAACTTCACTATAACTATTAAAAATATTTTTTATAACTTTAGTTTCTATATTTAGATTTTTAATACTATCAAATGAATATAATGAACTAACTAGACTAGAATTATATTTAATTTTTTTATTTTTTATTTTTACATAGATATCATTAAATATATATTGATATTTAAAATTAATAAATATATAAAATATCATAAACATCAGAAGTATTAACATATAAAATATACTATAAAAAGAAATATAAATTAAAACTATAATCATCAAAAATGCATCTATTAAACATAGAACAAATACTTTAGTTATAATTTCTTTAAAGTTTTCAATATCATTAATTATTGTAACTAATTCACCTACTTTCTTTGATTTATAATATTTGTACGGAAGATGAATTATATGACTAATTACTTTTTTAGTTATCTTTTTATCAATTGATAGATTCAAGGCATACGTAGTTTTATTTTTGATATATTCCATTATGTTTTTAAATAGTGAAACATTAATAAATAAAAGAAGTATGAAAATAATTTGGAAAAAATTTTTACTATTTATTATTATTTTTAAATAATAATTATATGTGATGGATAAAATAATAAAGATAACGGAAAAGATTAAAGTTTTAAAAATTAGTTTTTTATTTTGATGAAATATTTCTAGTAAAATCTTTTTAAATCTTATATCTTTTTCTTTTTCTATGTTTTTATTTTCAAAGACAATAAATATTTGAGTGGTTATTTTATTAAATTCATCATAGGTAATATTTTCAATACCAGTAGATGGATCCATTATTTTTAATGTTTTATTTTTGGTGTTATTTTCTAAAATAACTATAAAATGATAGAAGTTGTTATTTTTTATAGTATGCGCAATTACAGGAAGCAGTTTACTATTTAATTTTTCAATATTGCCTTTTACACCATATCCATTTAAACCATATTTTTTACCTAATTTAATTAAATCATATGCAGATACGCCTTCATTAGTTAGTTCTAATTCATTAATAAGTTTTTCTCTTGAAGTTTTTAAACCAAAATGAAGAAGTATTGTTTGCAGTGATGAAATACCACAATCATTATCTGTCTCTTGCAAAACATAATC
>CAYWQZ010000151.1:0-2448 GCA_964460565.1 uncultured Mycoplasma sp. | reverse complement strand
ATTTAAAAATAAAGTAATAAATAGAGTTAAAGTTTTAATTATTATACCAATTGTACTTGCTCTTGCTACATATTTTGCTTTATTCATAGCTTGAAGACTACTTATTAAAGGTCCCATAATGTATGATGGTAAAAATATTAAAGAAGCTATTTTTAAATAATTAGAACCTACGTTTACATTAAATATTATGTTTAAGAAAAAATTAGGAAATAAAAATAGAAGTATTGTACAAGGTATTCCTACTAGTAAAGAAAAAAATATTGCTTGCTTAATTTTTTGTTTTACTCTTTTAATATTGCCGTCACTAGAATATTTAGATATAACAGGAAGTAGAGCACTACTTATTGCACCACTTAAAAACATTGGCATAGTAACCATAGGAATAACATAACCAGATATTATTCCATATCCATTAGTTATATAATCATTATTAAATCCAATTTTTAATAATACAAATGTTATGACTATAGGTTCTAAAAAATTCCCTACTGAAGATATTAATCTACCTATAGTGGTAGGAAAGGAAATACTAATTATATCTTTAATATTATCATAATTTGGTTTTATATCTTCTTTATTTATTTTAAAATTTTTAGGTAAAAATAGAAATAAAATAAATATTGATGAAAGTTCACTTACAACATTTAGTAATATTAATCCCGTAATAGTAGCAATAACACCTTTTTTTAATAAGAAAGGAGTAACAATAATTATACTAATTATTCTAATAATTTGCTCGAAAATATTAGATAGAACATGAGGAAACATTTTTTCTTTACCATAGAAATATCCTCTTGTAATACTAGATAAAGTAATAAATGGAAGTGTAAAACTAATAACTAAGATAGGGTAGTATAACATATTATTTTTAAGTAAATTATTGGCAATAAAGTTAGAAGAAAGTACTAGAATAAGCATAATAATTATATTATATATCATAGCTAAAGGTATAACTCCAAGTATTACATTTTTATTATTTCTTTTATTTTCACTTATTAATTTAGATATCGAAGTAGGAAGAGAAAAAGTTGCTATAGTAATAAATAAATTAAAAGTAGGCATAACTAACATATATAAACCAATATTAGAACTACCTATTAATCTAGTTATAACTATTCTAATTACCATTGCTAAAATCTTAGTTATAAATCCTCCGATTACTAATATAATTGTAGACTTAATAAATTTTTCTTTCATACTAAAATATATGAAATAAATCTTTAAATTAACATAAAATTTATTATGAAAATAAATTATAAACTTATTACTATATTACTAATACTATCTATTATATTTCTTACTTTTAAAGTATTACCTATTTTATCTACTTATTTTATTTATATAAAACAAGTTTTAAATCCTTTATTAATATCATTATTAGTATCTTATTTTATATATCCAGTAGTTAAATTTTTTAATAAAAAATTATCTAAAACTTTATCTATATTATTTACTATTTTATTAGTTATAATAATTTTATTTATTATGTTTTATTTTTCATTTCCTATAATATTTAATGAATTAGAAAATTTATTAAAAGAATTAACTAAAATTTTACCAAAAATATTAAAAAATATAGATAGTGATTTAATAAATAAAATTTTATCTACTTATACTAAAGATATATCAACATTAAGTTTTTCTTTTATAAATAAATTAGTATCAATAATAATAAATATATCTATGATTATTGTTATGACAATATCTTTTCTTATAAATATGGATAAAATAAGGGGTTTTGTATATAAAAAAATAAGTAATAAGAGGTTTAAATTACTTATTATTAAAATAGATAATGATTTATATTATTATGTAAAAAGTTTTATGATAATTATAGTAATAGAAATAATAGAGTATACGATTATTTATTTTATAGTAGGGCATCCATATTATTATTTGCTTGGTTTTTTAATAGGTGTTTCTTCTGTTATTCCATATCTTGGAGCGCTTTTTACTAATTTGATTGCTTTTATAACAGCGGTAAATGTAAGTAATAGGTTATTTATATTTACTTCTTTAATATCATTATTTTTACCTATTATAAATAATTATTTATTAGAACCTAAAATAATGAGTAAGGAAGTAAAAATACCTTTTATATTTATAATTATATCTATTATAATATCTTCTAAAATATTTGGTTTTATAGGTTTGATATTAAGTGTTCCTATTTATATAGTAATTAGTAATATAATAAAATATATATTTAGTAAAGAAGAGTAATTTTTCTTCCTTTAGTACTTATAAAGCCTTCATCTTTTAAGTTTTTTAGTTCTCTAGTCATTGCGGTTCTATCAATGGATAAATAATCTGCTAGAAAGGTATAACTATATGGTAAATAAATTGTTTTTTTGTGGTTAGAAGTAATATTAAAATATTCTAGTAATTTATCACGGATAGATTTTTTAGATAGTATTTCAATATGTTTATTTTTTTCTTCGATTAATA
>CAYWQZ010000150.1:0-2452 GCA_964460565.1 uncultured Mycoplasma sp. | reverse complement strand
CATATTCAGAATGGGAAAATAATAAAATACCTATACCTACTAAAAGGATAATAGAGTTAACTGACTTTTATAAAGTTAATATAGATTATATAATTAAACTAACCAATACTAGATTAAATATAGAAAAAGAAACTATAATAGACTTAAAGAAAATTGGAGAAAGATTGCTAAATATAAGAAGGGAACTTAATTATAGTTTAAGGGATTTAGGTAAAAAAATAAATTGCTCATTTTCTGCATTAGCTAGTTATGAAAGAGGAGAAAAATTAATAACTTTTGAAAAACTAATTAATATAGCTATAATAAGTAATCATTCGATTGATTGGATTTTAGGAAGAACAAATAAAGATATATTAGGTGAGAATATAAGTGAAATTTAAAAGACTAAAAGAAATACGAAAAAAAAAGAAATTAAAACAACAAGATATAGCAGATATATTAAATGTTGAAAGATCTACTTATACTGGTTGGGAAAATGGTAAAAATACTATTCCTTTAAAACATTTAATAAAGCTTTGTAATTATTATAAATGTTCTGTTGATTATTTAACAAAACTTTCAAATAAAAATGAATGGTGTTTTATTACAACAGATTCAAATATCATTGGAAATAATATTAAACAAATAAGAACTAAAAATAACTTACGACAAAAAGATATATATAATTTTTTAAAAATATCTTCATCAAATTATTCAGCATATGAAACAGGAAAAGTTCTTATTTCTACCGAAGCTATTTATAAAATGGCAAAAAAATATAAATTTTCAATAGATAGTTTATTAAAAAAGTAATCGATATACCCGACTACTTTTATTTTATAATTATTTTCTTAAATTGTTTTTTTCCTTTTTGTATAATTAAATTATCATTTTGAAAATCAAGTGTAGTAATTATTTTTGCAACATCTGTTACTTTATTACCATTTACACTTATTCCATTCTGTTCTATCATTCTTCTACCTTCTGATTTTGATGGAACAATTTTTGAATGTAACATTAAATCAAGTAACAATATACCATTTTCTACTTCATTTTTTGAAATGACTATAGTCTCTATATTTTCGGGTATCCCGCCTTTTGCTACTACTCTATAACGTTCTTCCGCATCTTTTATAAATTTCTCACCATGATACATTTTAATTATTTCCCTTGCGTATATTTTATGTGCTTCAAATATATCTTTTTCAATTTCAATTTTTACTATATCTAAATCTAAATCAGTAGTTAATCTAAAATAATCCATTAAAACACTATCAGGAATTCTCATAGCTTTTTCAAACATAACTTCTGGTTTTTCATCAACGCCAATATAATTACCTAACGATTTACTCATTTTTTCTTTTCCATCAATTCCAACAAGTAAAGGAAAGCACATAACATCTTGAGGATTTTGCCCATAATCTCTTTGTAATTCCCTACCAACTAACAAATTAAATGTTTGGTCTGTTCCACCTATTTCAATGTCTGCATTTAATGCGACAGAATCATATCCTTGCATTAATGGGTATAAAAATTCATGAATACCAATAGGAATATTACTTTTAAATCTATTATTAAAGTCATCTCTTTCTAAAATCCTTGCCACAGTATATTTGCCCGTCAATTTAATAACATCTTCAAAAGTCATTTTTGAAAGCCATTCAGAATTATATACAATTCTAATTTTATTAGGATCCAAAATTTTTGCTACTTGCTTAAAATATGTTTCACCATTTTCCCTTGTTTCTTCAAAACTTAAAGATGGTCTTGTTTTTGATTTTCCAGACGGATCGCCTATCATAGCAGTAAAATCCCCTATTACAAAAACTATTTCATGACCCAGTTCTTGCAATATTTTTAATGCTCTAAGTGGTACAGTATGACCTAAATGTAAATCAGGTCGTGATGGATCAGCACCAAATTTTACTATTAATTTTTTGCCACTTTTTAATTTTTCCAGTAAAGTTTCCTTATTATGAACTTCAACTGTTCTCCTTAATATTAAATCAATTTGTTCTTCTTTATTCATTATTATCTCCTCCTCTTATGTAAAAAAGAAAAACCGCAATAAATTTCCAACATAAGGACGAATTATCGCGGTACCACCTTAATTCATGATTAATAATCACACACTCATAGTTATAAAGTTACTAACTAATAAACTCATAATGCGTATTTCGATTATATCATATGTTTAATTTCACCAAACTTAAACTCTCTAAAATATACATAATATAATTTACTTCTTTATTAATCATTATTTATTTTAATATTTCTTGTGTTATAACATACATTAATAATATTATTATTTTCTTTCTAAAGGACAAGTTAAACATCTAATATAACCTGTTTCTTTAATTGTGCTATATTCATTCATTGTCTCTATTTTAAAACCATACTTTTTCAAAATATTAATCAATCTATTATGTCTTTTTTGCATTATTACTGTCTTATTTCCTAAACTAAATACATT
>CAYWQZ010000149.1:0-2494 GCA_964460565.1 uncultured Mycoplasma sp. | reverse complement strand
AAATTGGGTTAAACTATATTTAGTTTAATATAGATTAATCTAGGATTATACCGTATAGGTTCTTGGAGTGTTGTTTCTTTTCCCTTTGCGCTTTGGCTCCTTTCTCCTGATGACTGGAATGACAATGACGCTAACGTTGGGAGTGTGAACGACGATGGTGGTCTTAACACTTGGAACACAGACAACGCGAACGGGGTCCGTCCCTCATTTTCACTTTGATAGTTAGATAATGATAAATATATATAATAAAATATTAGGTCCTTCTTTCTTGAGACTATTTGTAACAACCTAATATTTTGGTTAACTTATAACAATGTTTGTTGCTATGGTAAAGTTAACCTTGCATCTATTGAAGCGAAACAGGTATAGTTCTATGGTACTTTTATAGTTATTTATAAAAGGCCTAAAACGCGTACTTACAATGTGTCTTGGTAAGTAGATATTATTGAAAATCGATGATGCTTTTAGGAGTACATGTTATTTATAACTATTCTAGTTTTTACTAGAATAGTTATATCAATAGCATTAAAAAAGTTGGTGGTTTATGAAAGAAGATTTAGAAAAAGTTAATAATAGTAAATATAGTATGTATAATAGGGTTACTAATTTTATTATGTATTCTAGAAAGTATATACTTTCTTCTATACCTAAAGTACATACTGATATAAGAATTAAATTAACTGATAGAATGTATAATTTATCTAGTAATATGTTTTATGCTACATATAATAAAGGTAATGTAAGAATGAAATATTTGGTGGAACTTCAGGTAGATATATCTATGATTGATATGTTATTTGATATATTAAAGAAGGAAAATATAGTAAAGAAACATAGTATTGATGTTGCAATAAGTGATTTAGGTTATATTAAAAATATAGTATATGGTTGGAAGTTTAATGAAGAAAAGGGAAAGTAAGAATATTTATTATAAGAATTTAACTATAGAAAATATATATAATAGTTTTTTAATAGTTAGAAGAACTTGTAAGAATAAGAAAATGTTATATAATTTTGAACTTAATTTAAATACTAATTTGTATAGTATTTATGAAGATTTGATAAATAAAAATTATGTATTTAATAAGTTTAAGACTTTTTTGATATTTGAACCTAAGGCAAGACTTGTAATGAGTCAGTCTATAAGGGATAAAATAGTTAATCATTTTATAACTAATTATTATTTAATACCTTATTTGGAGAATAGTTTAATAGATAGTAATGTTGCAACTAGAAAGAATAAGGGGAGTAGTTATGCTAGGTATTTGTTAAATAAGTATATTAATAAGTTATTAATAAATAGTAATAGTGAGATATATTGTTTAAAGTTGGATATAAGTAAATACTTTTATTCTATAAATCATGATATATTAATAGATAAATTATCTAATAAGATATTAGATAATGATGTTATAGAGTTATTAAAAACTATTATTTTGAGTACTAATAAGGGGTATATTAATAATAATATAGGGTTTTATAATAGTAAGTATAATTTAGATATTCCGTATTATATTAATAATAAGGGTTTAAGTATTGGTGCGATGAGTAGTCAGTTTTTGGCTATTTTTTATTTGAATGATTTGGATCATTATATAAAAGAGAAACTTAGATGTAAGTACTATATTAGATATATGGATGATATATTGATTTTAGGTTATGATAAGGAATATTTAAAGTATTGTTATGGGGTTATAAAAGAGGAATTAAGTAAGTTAAAGTTAAGTGTAAATAAGAAGAGTAATATATATAAGTTAAGTAATGGGTTTAATTTTTTGGGTTATAGGTATAGGGTGATAAATAATAAGTTAGATATATCTTTTAGTAATGATAATTATTATAAGATAGTAAATAATTTATTTAATTTGTTATATAAGAGACCAATTAAGTATTATAAGTCGCATGCTAGTTATTATGGGGTTTTTAAGGTTGTATATAGTTTGGAGGATATTAGTTTTAATATGAAGGTAATGGATATTTATAATTTATATAAGGAAAAGTATAAGAGTAGTGTTATTTTAATAAAAGAGGGAATATTTTATAGAACATATAATGATGATTCTGTTATTATGAATTATATATTTGGGTATAAAAGGGTAGATAATTATGTAGGATTTAGTAATAATAGTTATAATAAGGTGTTAGATAAGTTAAGGGAAATAGATATAGGTTTTGTTGTAATAGATAAGGATAGTGTGTTATTAGTAAATGATGGGGATATAGAAGTATATGATATGTATTTAAAGTTGGGGTACAAGGTATTGGATAGAAAGAATAAGGAAGATGAATTGGTTAATAAAATAAGGTCTATAAATTATAGTAAGTATGATTTAATAAGTGAATATTTAGATAAATTAATTTAGTTAGTTTATCTTTTTTTATAATTAATGGTTAATTTTTTGAAAAAAATAAAAAAAATTTAATTTTTTAATTCTTGGTTTTTTAGGTTTTAAAGTACTTTAAAAAGATATTTTGCATTATGAAAAGATAGTTT
>CAYWQZ010000148.1:0-2504 GCA_964460565.1 uncultured Mycoplasma sp. | reverse complement strand
ATTCTTCTGGTGACATCATTCTTTCATCTGGTACAAAGTCTCCTAGATGTGAGTCATCTTCTTCACCAATTGGTGTTTCAAGTGATACTGGTTCTTGTGATATTTTTAAAATTTCACGTATTTTATCTTCACTTAAATTCATTTTTTGTGCTAATTCTTCTTCAGATGGTTCTCTATTTAGTTCTTGTGTTAAATTTCTTTGAATTCTAGCTAATTTGTTAATGGTTTCAACCATATGAACTGGTACTCTTATTGTTCTAGCTTGATCTGCAATTGCACGAGTTATGGCTTGTCTTATCCACCATGTTGCGTATGTAGAGAATTTATATCCTTTCGCAGGGTTAAATTTTTCTACTGCTTTCATTAAACCAATGTTACCTTCTTGGATTAAATCAAGAAAAGCCATTCCACGACCTACATATCTTTTAGCAATAGATACTACTAAACGAAGATTAGATTCTGCAAGTATTCTTTTAGCATCTTCGTTACCTTCTTCTGCTTGAAGTGCATATTCATATTCTTCTTCAGAAGTAAGTAAATTGATTCTACCTATTTCTTTTAAATACATTCTTACAGGATCATTAATTTTAATATCTTTATTGTTAGATACTTCTTCAATTATATCTCCACCAGAACTTTCTTCTTCTTCACCTTGATCTACTGTTACTATTTCAATACCATTTAAAACAAACATATTATAAAGTTCATCTAAAGAATCAC
The DNA here is from genome assembly GCA_964460565.1 of uncultured Mycoplasma sp. Taxonomy (GTDB): domain Bacteria; phylum Bacillota_I; class Bacilli_A; order RF39; family UBA660; genus HGM10836. Next base: position 1,784 of record CAYWQZ010000148.1, on the reverse strand, counting down.
TATCAGGTTCAATACCTTTTAATTCTTCTGCAATTTGTTCGAAAGTTATTTTATGTTCTTTTAAACCTAGTTCTAATAACTTTTCTTTTCTTTCTTCGAATGATTTAATTTCATTAATCATTAGACTCATCTCCTATTTTTAATACCATAATTCTTTCTGCAATAGATATTTGTTTTTCAATATCTGGTTCTTCTTTTAACATCTTACTTAACCTTTTTATTTCTTGGCTCTTATTGTAACCTTTTATTACTGAAATATACTCATCAATAACAGAAAAATTTATTTCATCATTTACATTATATTTTAATGTTTCTTTTAAAACATTTGCTAAATCTGGTTTATCATTTAAACTTGTAATAAAATCTGCGATAAGAAGTGATCCATGTATTTTATAATAATAACTTATTTCATTAGCAAGAAATCTAGCTTCTTTATATGGCATATAGTTTAGTTTAGTTTCGTATATCTTACATACTTCATAACTATTTAACATATAATTTAAAAGTTCATAAGTTGCTTTTTCATATTTATTTATTCTTTTTTTTGGCACTTCTTTTTTTAACGTTTCAATTTTACTACATTTTTCAATATTTTGCAACTTTTTTTTAAGTATTTCTACATCAATATTAAATTCTAATGATATTTTGTTAATCATTAACTCTTGTTTTACTAAATCTTCTTCATTTTTTATTTCGTTTATTACTTCATTTATATATTCTGCTTTAGCATCTATATTAGTTAAATCTTTTCCTTCTTTTAAGTATTTTATTTTAAAATCACTAAATGATAAAGGGTTATTATATAAAGATATGTATCTATCTTTTCCTTCTTTTAATATAAATTCATCAGGATCTAAATTATCGTTTAGTTTTATAACAAAGACATTGAAACCATTATTTTCTAGTTCTTTACCTACATTATAAGTAGCTTTTTGCCCTGGATTATCTCCATCTAATGATATGTATATGTTATTACTTAGTCTTTTTAATAAAGATATTTGTTCTTTAGTAAGTGAAGTTCCCATAAGTGCCACGACATTTTTAATACCTATGGTATATAGTCTTATTACGTCCATAAAGCCTTCGACTAGGATAAGTTTTTTTTCTAATCTAACACTATCTTTGGCATTATAATAGTTATATAAGTTTTCTCCTTTTTTAAAGATGACTGTTTCTTTTGTATTTATATATTTTGGAGAGCCTTCTACATTATAAATTCTACCTGAAAAACCAACGGGTTTGTTAGAAGTATCAAATAAAGGGAACATAATTCTATTTATATATAAGTCACTATTATTAGAACCTAGGCCTAGGTCTTCAATTTCTTTATTAGTATATCCTTTGTTATTTAGTATTTTAGTTAGATTGGTTTTATCTGAAGTAGATAGTCCTATTTTAAATGTTTTAATTATTTCTTCATCTATTCCTCTTTTAAATAAATATTCTTTAGCGCTTTTTCCAAATGAAGAGTTTAAGTTATTTTGATACATTTTTAAAGATATATCGTACATATTATAATATTTATCATATTTATTAGTGGTTTTTACGTTTTTATTATCAAAAGCAATTCCTGCACGTTTAGCAAGTATTGATAAGGCTTCTTTAAAGTCTACATGTTCGTAATCCATGATAAAATTAAATACATTACCACTAGCACCACAAGAAAAGCATTTATATATTTGTTTTTCTTTAGATACACTCATACTAGGATTTGTATCATCATGAAAAGGACATACTCCAAAGTAGTTTTTTCCTTTTTTAGTAAGGGGAAGATATGATGATAT
>CAYWQZ010000147.1:1126-2537 GCA_964460565.1 uncultured Mycoplasma sp. | reverse complement strand
GTATAATGATTGGTATTATAACTTATATAAGTGTACTTGAAAGAACTAAAGAAATAGGCATACTTCGTTCACTAGGAGCTAGAAAAAAAGATATTACAAGAGTATTTAATGCTGAAACATTCTTAATTGGTTTAACTTCTGGTTTAATGGGTATTTTAATAGCAAGATTACTTATTTATCCCGCTAATATTATTCTAAAAAATTTAACAGATTTAAATGATGTCGCTCAAATGAATATAACTCATATTATTATAATGATTATAATTAGTATAGTTATAACCTTAATCGGTGGAGCAATACCTGCCAAAGTTGCAAGTAAGAAAAAACCAGTTGAAGCTTTAAAATCAGAATAGGAGTATAAAATATGAATAAAGAAATATCTAATTTAGAAAGAAAATTAAAAAATAATTTCACAATAGTAGCATTTATTTTTATACCAATAGTTATTGTTATTAGCACAGAACTTTCTATTAACTTATTGCCATTTCCCATTATGAAACCATTAGATAGTAAACTAAAACACATAATAGGATATATTCTATTAAGTTTATTTTCTATGGTATTAATCGCTAATATAGTTATTTTAATAAAACAACTAATTGCTTTAAAAAAACTAAATAAAAATATAACAGAGAAAAACTTTGATAGAGAAACTATTATTAATAAAAAAATATATATAATTATAACAATAATACTTGCTATGATTGGAGGACAAAACATAATAACTAAAAATTACATTAGATTTATTGTCTTTACTCTTATATCAGGTATAGGCATATATATTTCAAAAACACCAATTAACATTTTAACTTTAATAATTACTTTAATATCATTTATAGATATATTAGTAATAAGCACAAAAAAATGTATAAATGGTAAAATTGTACTAAATACAAAAGGAGTAGATTATGAATAAAAGAAATGATTATTTAACTTGGGATGAATATTTTATGGGTATAGCAAAATTATCTGCTAAAAGAAGTAAAGATCCAAACACCACAGTTGGCGCGTGCATAGTAGGACTTGATAACAGAATACTTTCAATTGGATATAATGGTGCACCAAATGGTTTTGATGATGATAACTTCCCTTGGGATAGAGAAGGCACGCCTCTTAATACAAAATACTTTTATGTATGTCATGCCGAAATGAATGCCATACTAAATTACAGAGGTTCTAGAAAAGATTTAGAAGAAGCAAAAATATATGTAGATTTATTCCCATGTAATGAATGTACTAAATTAATAATACAATCTGGTATAAAAGAAATAATATACTTATCAGATAAATATAAAGATACCGATGCCGTCATAGCATCAAAAAAAATGCTTGATACTTGTGGTGTTAAATACAGAAGATTAAATATAAATAAAAAAGTATTCTTTTTTTCTTCATCATCATCATTTTTTTC
>CAYWQZ010000147.1:0-1116 GCA_964460565.1 uncultured Mycoplasma sp. | reverse complement strand
ATTAGATATTTCAATTTAAGGTTTGTTTTTAAACAGACCTTTTATAATGCAAAAATACTAATAACTCATTACTTTTTTACATACTCTTATATAGGTGAATATAATGAAAATAGGATTTTTTTTAGATATATATGACACATATATAAGTGGTATGGTTGAATCAGTAAAACTATTAAAAAAAGCCCTTGAAGACGAAGGACATATTGTATACATAATTACTACTAATGGTAATAGTAAAATAAAAAAATATTTAAACGAAAAAAATATAATTAGAATTCCAAGTACCAAAACAAAAATCAATAACTTTAACTTAAGGTTAACTTACCCTAAAAAATGCGAAAAAATAATCGAAGACCTAAACTTAGATATAATACATTCCCACACTGAATTTACAATAGGTAGATTAGGTAAAAAAATGTCTAAAAAACTAAATATTCCTTTCATTCAAACTTTTCATACAAGATATGACGAAGCAATAAACTACATTACAAAAGGTCACTTAAATAAAATTACAGATATCTTCATAACAAAAATATTAAAAACATATTATAATGATAAAACAATTAATGAAATAATTGTCCCAACTAAAAAAATAGAAAAATTATTAGTTAACAAATATAAAATAAAAAATAATATCTCCATCGTACCAACAGGTATAGAAATAACTAAATTTTCTAATAACAAAAATACTAACTTAAGAGAAAAACTAAATATAAAAGACACTGACTTTGTAGTACTTTGGGTAGGTAGAATAGGCTATGAAAAAAATATAAATTTCCTAATCGAAAATCATATTATTTTAAGCAAACTAAACCCAAATATAAAATTATATTTAATAGGTACTGGCCCCTTAGAAAAAGAATTAAAAGACTTAGTAAAAGAAAACAAACTAGAAAATAATATCATTTTCCTAGGAAAAATACCACATAATATTATAAATAATTATTATCAAATAGGTAATATCTTTGCAACAAGTTCAAACAGTGAAACCCAAGGCCTAACCATAATCGAAGCCCTAGCAAGTAAACTACCAGTTCTAGGTATCAAAAACGATGTCTTTAAAGAAGTAATAAAAAATAATTATAATGGTTACTTATTTAAAAACAAAAAAGACTA
>CAYWQZ010000146.1:0-2560 GCA_964460565.1 uncultured Mycoplasma sp. | reverse complement strand
ACTACAAATAAAAAAATAATTTTCTATAACAAAAAATATATTTTAAAACAAAAAAATAAGTAAAAACATAAAATTTACTTATTAAATTTTTTATCTATTATCACTAATTATTTTTTAAAACTATATTTGAAAAAATTAATATAATAATCAAATAATAAAAAAAGATACCTAGTCTAGTACCTTGTTCTTTGTCTACCTTTATTACCATAATAAGTAGATTTAATACATTCTAATATATTTGATGTGCCACGATTAATTAGGGCATTTTCAAATATTTCAGCATCTAAATTAGTTAATACTTTTACTTTTTCTACTCCATCAAATTCATCTATTTCTACAAAAATAAAATCATTTTCATTAGTAAATTTAACACTTGTTAATAAAGTACCATTTTGTAATTTAGTAGAATAAGTTTCAAAAACAGAATTATCTATTTCATGTCTTACTCTAATTATTCTTTCTCCTGAAGTTACTAGATATTTTTCTCTATTACCATCTAAATTAATTTTTACATCAGTACCAATTTGATTACCTAAACCATCTGTTAAAGGTATGTATTTAGCATCAAAATCTTCTCCAACAACATAACAACCTCTCATTTGCCATTTTTGTATTTTAGGTAATTTATTTTCAATCATATCATTAACTTCTTTAATTTGTTTAGATGCTCTTTTTTTAAATTCTTCTGTATAAAATTCTATCATGTTTTTTCCTCCTTTTTAACTATATTATTATATGTCTATGCATATAAATTTTTTGTCATTTTATTATAAGTTTTATTAAAATTTTTGTCAAGTTTTATCATATATTTTAATAGGTGATTTTATGTTTAGTTTTTGTTTTAATTTATTAAAAAGTTTATTATTTTTTAAAACTTCCTATTCTAATAATGTGTTTCCTGAACCATTAAGTGAGGAAGAGGAAGAAAAATATATTGATTTAATGTTAAATAAGAAAGATAAAAATGCTAGGAATATTCTTATAGAACATAATTTACGTTTAGTAGCACATATTATTAAAAAATTTGAAACTAATTCTAAAGATAATGATGATTTAATTAGTATAGGTACAATTGGTTTAATTAAAGGTATAGATAGTTATACAAAAAAACACAATACTAAGATAACTACTTATTGTGCTAGATGTATTGAAAATGAAATATTAATGTATTTTCGAAGTAATAAAAAAAATAATTTAAATATTTCTTTAGATGATCCGATTGGTTATGATAAAGAAGGTAATGATATTACTATTCTTGATTTATTAAAAACACCAAGTCCTGATTTTGCTGAAGATATAACTACTAAAGATAATATAGTTTTATTAAAAAAATATTTAAGTTTATTAACAGAAAGAGAAAAAGAAATTATTAAAAGAAGATATGGTTTAAATAATTTTGACGAGCAAACTCAAAAAGAAATTGCAAAAGATTTAAATATATCTAGAAGTTATGTATCTAGAATAGAAAAACGTGCAATTACTAAAATGTTAAGAGAATTTATTAAAAATGATAGTGAAAAAAATTTATAAACTACTCTTCACTCATATCTTTTATTCTAGTTCTAGATGGTTCAAATAAAGATATTTGTTCTTCAGCGATAAGAGGAGAATTCATTTCTTTTAGTTGATATTTTCCTTTTAAAGCATTTAGACTTACTTTTACATTATGATTATTTTTATTTAAATTAAATAAATTATAGTATGGTTTTTCTTTTTGTTGTTCCATAAATAAATCTTTAGATACTAATCCTACTAATTTACATTTATCAATAAATAAATCAAATTCATTTTTATTATACATATTTGAATAATTATTAATTATATATAAACCTATTAATCTATATTTTAAATGTTCTTCATTCATTAAATATAAAATATTATCATTAGGTACTTTTACATTATTTTTTCTATAATTATCTTTAATTTCTTTACTTGTTAAACCATACATACCTCTAGTTAGTTCACCAAGAGCTTTACCATAGGCTTTATTATAAGAAAAATGCTGAGGTAATTTTTCTTGTAAGTTTTTAGACATATCAAGTATTCCTTTAATTAATTCTTCTTTAGTATAATTATCTAATTTCATAAATTTATCATAAATATACAATTTTAAAGCATCTTTAGGATTTGATTTTTTTAAACTAGTAAGTGGAGTTATACCATGTTCTTCAATAAATGATTTGCGTCTATTTACACCTTCATAGTAAGCTATATCTAAAATTAATTCTTTTTTATCACTAGTATAACTATTTTTAATTTGATTTAATTTATTTTTTATAACTATTAAAGAATTAATGCGATATGATAAATGAGTATTATCTAGAAAGCGAATTAAACTATCATAAGATTTTAATCCTATTTTTTCTTTTATAGTTTTGGTTTTAAAGTCATAAAATCCTTTGTTATATCTATCATTTAACATACCTAAAAGAGCATTTGTTTTTCTTGCTTTTTCTTTATCAAAAATTGTTTTAAAACCTAAACTATTTAATTCATTCATTATTTCATCTTCTAGTACTCTTAACTTACGCACTAATTCTTTTCTTTCCATATATCCCTC
>CAYWQZ010000145.1:0-2572 GCA_964460565.1 uncultured Mycoplasma sp. | reverse complement strand
CAAGATTTTTATAATATTTTCCTAAATATTCAGTTATTATATCCTCAACAAAATCACCAAAACTAATTTCATGTGATTGAGTTATATTTTGAATTAATTTTAATTCAGGTGTCGTAGGTCTAAATATACCTATGTATCTGTCAGGATTACTAGCAACCTTATTAATTAAATCTGCTTTAGCATTTTTATATACTGTTTTTTTTAATTCTTCTACAAATTCTTCATATTCTATAATATTAACCATGTTTTACCTCCATATTACTATATTTATATCTTAATTCATCTATTGAAATAAGATCATCTTCTTTTATATAAAAATAATCCCATCCATTATTATTTGTTCTGTTTAAATATTTTGCAGACATTTTATGTATTGATAAAACATCATCTTTATCATATACATTTCCATCAATATTTACCTTACAAATTTCAATTCCCTCCTTATTATAAAGTGGTTGGTTTTCTTTTACCATACCTGCTTCTACAAGTTTTTTCATTGGAACTTTAGGAGGTTTTACTTCTAATTTTAAATTTGTAATATCATCATCTATAGGAACTACTTTATCAATTCGTTCTTGTGCTGCCTTATTATAAGTATGTTCTCTTTCAATACCTATATAATTTCTTCCTAGTAATTTAGCAATAGCACCAGTTGTACCTGTGCCAAAGAATGGATCTAAAACAATATCATTTGGTTTTGAGGTTGATAATATTACTTTATATAAAAGTTTTTCAGGTTTTTGTGTTGAGTGAATTTTTTTACCATCGTCTCCTTTAAGTCTTTCATTACCAATACATATTCCAATATCCCATACACTTTTATCTTGTTTCTCATTGTTTAAGTATTTCATTGTTTTGTAATTAAATGTATATTTAGATTTTTTAGATTTTGTACACCATATTAATGTTTCATGAGAATTTTGAAATCTAGTTCCTGCAAAATTTGGAGCAGCATTTGGCTTAGACCATATAACATCATTTAAAATCCAATAATCTAAATTTTGCATTATATAACCAAGTCTATATATATTTTGAAATGAACCGATTACCCATATAGAACCATCTTTTTTTAATACTCTTTTGCATTCTTTTAACCATTCAAAGCAAAACTTATCATATTCATTATAACTTGAAAACTTATCCCATTCATCTTCTACACCTTGAAATTTTGTTCCGTCGGTTCTATGTAGTTCACCTTCAGTTTGCATAAAGTAAGGAGGATCGGCAAATATTAAATCAATACTTTCATCGGGTATTCTTTTTAAATTATCAATCGTATCTCCCTCAATTATTGTATTTTTAATTTTATTTATATCAAAAATGTTTTCGTTATTCTTCACCATTTTCTTACCTCCTATATCAACAATATGATTATAACACTTATTTTCAAAAAATGCTAGGTATCAAGTAAAAAAATGTATATTTTTTATAAAAAATAATGTATAATATTATTTGTTTGAAAGGAGAATTAATATGAATGAAAATATTGATAAACTTATTGATGCTATAAAATATAGCAATTCAACTAATAATGTTATTTTAGTATGTACAATTATATCATGTATAATTGCAATAATTTCATTAATTATTTCACTAGTTATACTATATTTGCAAATAAAAGATAGATTATTGAGAAAAAAAGTAACGGGATATATATATAGTTTTTTTGCTCCAACATATATAGTTACTCAATTACCTACTACGCAACAAATAATAAAAGAACTTAAAACAATATTATTTAATGAAAAAGATATTTTTGACACTATCATTGAATTAAATAAAGAAAATATTATAAGTGCTGTTGGTGATACTTGTACCACTCTGACAAATTTAAAATGGAAGCCAAATACAAATTATTATAAAAATGAAAGGAAATAAATATGTATAAATTATTAAGTAGTTTAAGTTATATTATAAGATTTTGGTTGGCATACGTTACTATTGAAAAAGTATCCATATTTAAAAGTGATATTATTAATTATTTTTGGGGAGAAGTCTTTTCTATTTATACATTATTAATGATAATAAGTTATTTTATTACTAGTAAATTTTATTCAAAAAATGATATGCCATCAAGTATTGGAGTCATAATTTATTTTTTCATATATTGTATCCTATTATTTTTATATTGGTTAGTATTATTATTTTTAACATGGATTGGAATACTACCCATAGCAATATAATAACATTTATTAATTTAAATTTTTATGTCATAAGGTGATGTTTTTGTCCATCACAGGGTGATGAAATCATCCATCTAGGGGTGATGAAAATGTCACACATAATATAATAAATTAATATAACAAGAATAATATAACTAGACTTATTTTAAAACAGGTCTATTTATTTAAAAGTAAATTTAATGATTTTGATTTTGTATTAAATTATGATATATTATTAGATTGATTTAATCAATTACTTGTTTCTGTTTTTCGCAAATGTCCCATGTCTTTGCTCCATTTGAATTTGATTCGAACTAGAAATAGTTCGTTTTTTAATGTATTTTAAATAATGTGGTCGAAAGGTGGTCGAAAAGTGGTCGAATACATTGATAATGTTTTTAATTTTGTAT
>CAYWQZ010000144.1:1995-2590 GCA_964460565.1 uncultured Mycoplasma sp. | reverse complement strand
ACTTTTTATTATATAATTAAAGTGGAGGTGCTTTATGAAAAAAAGTAATATTATATGGGGGTTAATTTTAATTTTAATCGGGGTTTTAATTGGAGTAAAATCACTTGGTATCTTAGACATAAACCTTTTCTTTGACGGTTGGTGGTCGTTATTTATAATTATTCCTTGTTTTGTAGGATTATTATGTGATAACGATAAAATAAGTAACATTATAGGACTTTTTGTTGGTGTATTCCTATTACTTGGAGCACAAAATGTTATATCTTACGATTTAATTTGGAAAATTGCTTTACCTTTTATCCTTATTGTATTAGGATTTTCCATTCTATTTAAATCTAATAAAAAAACACCAAAATTAAACGAAGAAGGATTAAATGAATATTTTACTGCTTTTGGAGGTCAAGACATTGAATATGGAAAAAAAGAATTTGTTGGAGCAGAAATAACAAGTATATTCGGAGGTATTAAATTAAACTTAAAAAATTCATCTATTAAAGAAAATGTCAAAATTGATGCTTCTGCAATATTCGGAGGTATTGATATAATTGTACCAGAAAATGTAAATGTATCAATAAACTCAGTACCTATCTTTGGT
>CAYWQZ010000144.1:0-1984 GCA_964460565.1 uncultured Mycoplasma sp. | reverse complement strand
CTAATAACATTAAAAATAAAGATGAAAACAAAGTTACAATTTATATAAATGCTGCTGCAATATTCGGAGGTGTAAAAGTATATGCTAAAGAGTCAAAAAGCGATTAAATATTTAGCACTAGTTTTTGCTTTTGGTTTAATACTTGCTATATTTTCTTCACTAATCGCAGGAATTTACTCAATAATTAGTATCTTTACTGATGATTCTGTAAACACTTTTGAAGAAGTATTAATAAGTGATAAAATAACTAACTTAGATATTGATTTAGGTCTAACTAATTTAGAAATAAAAAGTGGTGATACCTTTAAAATGACTAATGATAGTGATGATGTTTATTATAAAATAGATGGTTCAACTTTAGTAATTAAAGAAAAAAAACGTTTATTTAAAAATAAAAAAATAAATAAAGTTATAATTTATATAAATGATAAAACATTTAATGATGTAAATATTAATATTGATGCTGGTAAACATAATATAGAAAACTTAAGAAGTAATAACTTTTCATTAGATTTAGGAGCAGGAAAAACTGTTTTAAATAACATATCAATAAACTCATTAACTGAAATAGAAACAGATGCTGGAACTCTTAATATTAACGATTCCATACTAAATAATTTATCATTAAAACTTGATGCAGGTTCAAGTAATATAAATGCTATTTTAAAAGGTTCAAATGGAATTGATTTAGGCGCAGGCAAATTAGTTTTAAACTTACTAGATAGTTTAGACAATTATACAATTAAATTAACGGAAGATGTAGGTAGAATTACATTAAATGGAGAAAAAGTAACTAATAGTACTTATAGTAATGGACCTAGTTATATAGAAGTAGAAGGTGGAGCAGGAAGTATAGAGATTAAAACTCTAAATTAATACTTCCTTTTTTTTGACACTTTTTTGTAAAATAATTTGTTATTATTATTTTTTGGTGCTATACTTAAGGTAAGGAGGATATAAAAATGAAAAGTATAAAATTAGTAGATGTAAAAATATTAGAATTAGATGAATTAGAAGCACCACAAGAAGAATTAGGAAAAGTAATGATTAAAATAAGTAAAAATGGTATATGCGGTTCTGATATTCATAATTATGATATGGGTAATCCTAAAGGACTTGTTTTAGGACATGAATTTTGTGGAACAGTTTTATATAATGGAGGAAGAGAAGATTTAAAAGTAGGAGATAGAGTAACAGCACTTCCTATTAGTCCATGTGGTAAGTGTTATGCTTGTGAAACAGGAAATATACAATATTGTCCTGAAACTTGGAATAACGCAGTAGGACTTTCACTTAATAACCCAGGAGGACTTACAGAAATAATTAATGTAAGAAGTGACATGGTAGTTAAAGTACCAGATAATATGACAGATGAAGAAGTTGCTATGGTTGAACCTACAGCAGTATCATTTCATGCTAGCAATTTAGCAAATATTAAAGTAGGAGATAGCGTTCTTATCGTAGGAGCAGGTATAATTGGACTTGGTTCTGCAATGTTTGCAAAAAAAGAAGGAGCAAGTTTTGTTGCAATTTCTGAAACTAATGAAAACAGAGGCAAAAAAGCTGTAGAACTTGGTGTTTGTGATAAATACTATAAAGTATCAGAAGAAATGATTGGTGAAATGAAAAAAGATGTACCTAATGGCTTTGATGTAGTTATTGAATGTTGTGGTAATACACCTGCAGTTACAAGTGCACTTTCAGCAGTAAGAAATGGAGGAACAGTTATTCTAGTTGGTGTATCATATCAACCTATAACAATTCCATCTATTTTAGCAGTATTAAACGAATTAACTATTAAAGGCGCTATAGGATACACTAAAAAAGAATTTGAAACATGTATCTCCTTAATAAGCAAAAAACAAATAGATGTAAACAAATTCTTATCAAAAGTTGTACCTCTAGAAGATACACCAAAAGCTTATCAAGAATTAACTAGTGGAAATACAGATTCAATTAAAATACTTGTAGACCCTAATAAATA
>CAYWQZ010000143.1:0-2593 GCA_964460565.1 uncultured Mycoplasma sp. | reverse complement strand
CTTTATTTTTAGAATTTTCTAACAATATAGGAATACCAATAAATGCATTTATTACCTTTTTATTCTTTTTATATTCAATGAGTTTCATATATGAATAATTTGTTTCATTATAACCACCATATAAATTGGTAGGCATATTTTCTTTAATACTAAATTTTGATCTAATATCATCTTTTTTAAATATTGTTTCCTTATAAAATCTATCTGTTTTTACTTCAGTTTTCCTACTTATAATAACATTATTTTTATATAAAGTAGTTTTTACTGTGTTATTAAAGTAATCAGCATCAAATTTTATTTCTCCTGTTGTTTCATTAAAAGTTGATACTTCATTATCTATACTATTGATTACATAACCATACTTTAAATCATTATATTTATTATTTTGATACATCTTTCTATTCATTTCTCTTAGTTTACTAAAATCAGTTGTTTTCTTCATATAATATTTTTGATATAAACCAAGTACACATGCAATGTAAGCATCATGAGCATGATGAAAATCATTTAAGTCACGATATTTAAATAATTCATATTTTTCTCTATAATTACTTCCTAAATTGGCATGTAAATAAATAATATTTGTATTTTTATAAAAACTATTTAAAATATTTGCTATATGTTTAGATATTTGTCTTGTTTCTACTAATTGTCTGTTAATAAAGCCTTCAATATCTTTTTCACTATAATAGCTTCTAATAAGATTATTATATTTTTTAATAGATATTAACTCTAAATCTTTTAAATAACTCCACCAGTTAATCATTTCTTTCCTAAAATGTTCTGGTAATACGAAGTTAGAATTTTTTTCTTGATTTTCTTTTTTTAGTACTAAAACTTTGTTATCAATTGAGTTATCTTTAATTAAAGTTCTAGGAATAATGTGATCTACTTCATAAGAATTTAAGTTGTTAATATCAAGGGGTTCACCTGAGTACATACTTTTACCAAGTTGGATAAAATATAAAAATAATTTTTCTTTATCTATTGCATTTAATTTATTTAATTCAGCATATAAATAATTATAATTATCTATATTATCTTTATGCTTGTTATATACATTCTTTAACTTAGTTAGTTTATCGTCTTTTCTTTGTTTAGTTTCGTCTCCTTTAGCCATTTCAATAACTATGTTTGAAGGATTATACCCCATATAGTCTACTATTTCTTCAACTACCTTCAAGGCCTGATATATTCCTCTTTTGGTAGAAGGAGAAGTAACAAGATTTTCAACTAAAGAATAGTTTATTTTACTAGTGTTATCAACGATATTTAATTCGTTAATCTTATCTTGAAATTTATATTTATTGTTAAACATTATTTGCATAAAATTCTCATTTGTTTCCCAAAGTAAATCCATTATTGACTTATTTATATTATCTTCATTCTGATATGTCACTCCAGTTAATAGTTTTTTTGATAAGTTACTCCAACCTTTATATTTTTTAACAAGAATTTGTTTAATTTGTTCTTCGCTTAAAAGAGAATAATTTTTTCTTACTTTAGTTTCTAAAATGTCCTTATCTTCAAAAATAGTTACCCATTTAATAATTTCTTCTGCATCATCTATGTTATAATTAGTATTTTTGAAAATTCCTGTATCTCCGAAAAAATCTATATAACTTTTCATGTTATTAGCAAATTTCTTGTTGTCTGAATATCCTTTTACTTCTATATCCGCATACATAGAATACTCATTAGTAGTTTTTAAATAACTAATAAATTTCTTCTCAGTTATCGTATCAGATGTTTTTAAAAATAACTCTTCATATATTTTATGTTGTAAAGTGTTGGGAATCTTATCGTCATTTACTTTAATTTGTTTCAATTCGTTTAATACTTTATACTTTGAATATAATATTGAATTATTAGGCATTGCTTTTTCATTAAGTAGATAAGTGCAATTTGATATCATTCTTAAAATAAATTCTTCGGCAGTTTTTTCCTTATCTATAATTTCATCAAAATTAAATGGAGTAATACTAACATTATCTTTTTTTATAAGCCATGCATTTTTATTATTAATATTTTTAGTATTAGTATTTTTATTTAAAGGACCAACATAATAAGGAATTTTAAATTCTAATAATTGGACTAATTTATATTTTTCTTTTCCATTTATTGTTATTTTATCACATAAAAAATTGTAATATTTACCTTGAGACTCAATAATTTTTATAAGTTCATCTTTATTTAATTGATATGGATACTTACCATTATCAGTACTTGTTATTCTAGGCATAAATGTACCTTGTTCTATATCTTTTAAAAGATTATCATATTTTTCTTTTAATTCAGTAGGAAGAATTTTGTTTAATATATTTTGTTTAACTTCTTTATCTATTTTATTAGTAAAATCTTTATAGCTTATTTTATTATTTATATATTGTGAATATAAACATAGTTTTTCTTTTGAGGTGTTTTTATTCTGATCTTTAAAAAATAATTTATATATACTTTTATCATATTTTAATATTTTTTTTAAATCTACTAAGTCATTATGGTGTTTATTGTATTTTTCTATCATTAAGGAAGAAATATTGGTTTCCTTGCTATTTTCAAATAAGTTTTTTAAAAACAGAATATCGTATAA
>CAYWQZ010000142.1:0-2596 GCA_964460565.1 uncultured Mycoplasma sp. | reverse complement strand
TTACCACATTTAGAACATTTTATATGTACGTCATCTACATATGGTCTATGTAAATCAATTGTTTCATCTATGCTTTCTATTGATTTTTCTACTAATTCTTTACGAGATCCTATCATTTCCATATGACCGCATGAGCATCTCCATAATGGAAGTGGTGTTCCCCAATATCTATTTCTTGATATAGCCCAGTCATTCATATTTAAAAGCCAGTTACCAAAGCGTTTTTCTCCAACATATGATGGATACCAATTAACTTTGTTGTTTTCTTCTATTACTTTATCTTTTATTTTTGTTACTTCTAGATAAAAACTAGGTTTTGAATAATAAATAAGTGGTGTATCACATCTCCAGCAATGAGGATAATTATGAACTATTTTTTGTTTTTTGAATAATTTGTCATTTGCTTTTAGGTATTTAATTACTTCTAAGTCTGCATCAAATACACGCATTCCTTGCCAAGGACCAGTGGTGTAACAACCATCATCTCCGACAGGGTTAACATATGGTAAATCATATTTTTTACCTACATTTGCATCATCTTGTCCGAAGGCAGGTGCTAGGTGTACTATACCTGTTCCATCTTCCATAGTTACATAGTTATCACATGTTACAAAGAAGGCTTTTTTTTCTACTTCAACAAATGGTAATAATTGTTCGTAACAAGTGTATTCTAAAGTTTTACCTTTAAAGGTATCAAGTATTTCTACATCTTCTCCAAGTACTTTATTTACTAAGGCTTTTGCTAATATAAATTTGTATCCTTTACTAGAAACAAGTACATAATCTTCATCAGTATTAACACATAATCCTAAATTTGATATTAAAGTCCATTGTGTTGTAGTCCATACTAAAAAGTATACGTCTTCATCTTTTTTCTTCATTGGTACAATTACTGTATCTACTGATACTTCTTTATAACCTTGTGCTACTTCATGAGATGCAAGACCTGTTCCACATCTAGGACAATATGGTAATATTTTAGCACCTTCATAGAATAATCCTTCATCAAAGAATTTTTTTAATATCCACCACTCTGTTTCTATATAGTTATTATCATAAGTAACATATGGTTTGTCTAAGTCAATAAATTGTCCCATTTTAGTAGTTAGGTCACTGAAAGCTTTTTCATTTTTCCATACTGACTCTTTACATTTTTTGTTAAAGGCTTCTATTCCATATTTTTCTATATCTGTTTTAGATTTGAAACCAAGTTCTTTTTCTACAGCAAGTTCTACTGGAAGACCATGGGTATCCCAACCTACTTTTCTTAATACTTTGTAACCTTGCATAGTTTTATATTTACAAAAACTATCTTTTAAAAATTTAGCAACCATATGGTGAAGTCCTGGAAACCCGTTAGCAGTTGCAGGACCATCATAAAATACAAAGTAATCTTTATTTTGATTAATACTTTCTTCAAAAATATTATTTTCTTTAAAATAATTAGAGTAGAATTCTTCTACTTCATTTACTTTTCCTTTGTTTAATTCTTCAAATTTCATAACTTCCTCCTTAAAATAAAAAGGCGTACCAAAGGACGAAAAATCGTGGTACCACCTTATTTTTTTACTCTTTAACTTAACGCGTTAATACGTTTTTACTTTTAATAAAACACATCCAAAGTGATCTAAAATATACTCTTGTTACCAACTTTCACCATACTTGGCTCGCTTATACATTTATATATTTTCGTCTTCTTCATTTGCTTTTATATTCATATATTAACATAAAAGCATTAGAAATGCAAATGTTTTATGAAGTTTTTACTACATATGGATTATTTGGTGTTCCGTCTGTTCCTGAAAGGAACTCTGTTCCAAGTTGGAGTGATATTGAAGGAAAAACCTTCTGTGAGTACCTGGCAAAAGTACTACCCACATAAGCAGCATCTACGGCGCCATCACCCATAATTCCAACTCTCGCTTCACAACGATCCCAGTTATATGGAGAAAGGAACCAATAAAATAAATCATAAGATAAATAATAACTAATTGCAGCACCTTTTGCTCCACCTGCTAACATTGCTTCATCATAGGTAAGTAATCCTACTGGATATGTTAATGCATTATTTCCATATCCATTTGTTCCTCCATTTGCTTCTTTTAAACTAAACCTATCATTGATATTAGAACAAGTTAAACTTGGGGTGCCATTCATCAGACTTTCATAACTTTTAAAATATGAATAACGTGTATTATTTGCGTCTTTGCTTGCTAAAGGACCTTTGAATGTTGTACTTGTTGCATCTGTTCTATCATTACAGAATATTGTGTTTTCTAGATAACTTGTATAATATGTTAAATTTGTACTATACCAATTATCTATGTATGTTTTTATTGTACTATCATTTGTATTTGCAAACATCTTTGTTTTGGCACTATCTAAATTATCTCCTCCGGTAAAGGTTAGATAATGCATATAATTAGAATAGTCAAAATCTGTTATATAATATACACTAGTACATGTTCCTGTACTATTTAAACAAGTATAATGATATCCATCTGCTATAGTTGTTCTATCTGTGCTCCAACTTGATGAGTTCATTGTTTTTCCTGTAAGTGTATATGTGCCATTAGAGTATGTTACATCATTTCCA
>CAYWQZ010000141.1:0-2604 GCA_964460565.1 uncultured Mycoplasma sp. | reverse complement strand
AAAATATTTGTGTTTTCTATTGACAATTTGGTGAAATTTGGTAAAATAGAAGTATCAGCAGCGAAAAAATGTGCTGTTGTAGGGTAATCTTGAGGCTGTCGTGCGCGTTTCAGACAATACTAACAATGCGTTCAATGTGAACAACGGTGGTAACGTCAACAACAACAATGTCAACAACAATGCGTTTGCGGTGCGGCCAGAGACCTGCATATAGTTCCAGTATTTATTGTAAGACTTGATAATATAAAATCTAAAAAACATAGGTTTTGCAATGTGTGAGATGGAGGACAAAGATTATCCTTGGCAAGATTGTCTAAATAGGTACTACGAACGGGGTAGCATACGTGCACGCCCCTAAAAGGCGTAGTTTAAGAAGATGGGAAGTATATTGATGGAAAGAAATTATTTAAAATTGTATAAGTCAGGAGCCTTTTATAATGCTTTTGATGATGATGGAATTATATTACATGAACTTGTAGGGTTTAAATTTTTAGAATATAAGAATAGTGTAGGGTTTCCTGAAAAGTCATTGTCTAAAGTTAAAGCAGCTTTAGATAATGAAAAGATAACTTACGAAATATATGATAAAGAAACACTGCTTGAAGGATGTAAAGGTGTTGATAAGAACTATAAAATAGTACTTAAAAGAGCTTTAAATAATTATGATATAGAAAAAAGAGCAAATAGATTAAAAGATAAAGTAAATGATTTAAAAATGGAAGATTTAGAAAAGCTATTTAGTGCTCTTGAAAATAAAACTTTGGGAGAATAACAATGGCAAAATACAGTGGAGAAGAAAAGTTTAAACTATTAGTAAAACTTAAAAGTTTTATTATTAGTTTAGAGAAAATTATCTTAACAATTCCTAAAAAAGATATGTTTACAAGAAATATGATATATCAAGATGCTTTAGAACTATATGAATTAGTTGTAACTGCTAATTATGAAAGTAGAATTGAGAATAAAAAGACTTATCAAATGAAAGCGATAGCTAAAGTAAATAAGATAGACTTTTATATTGAAAGAGCATATAAGTTGGGATATATAAAAGAAAAACAAGCATTGAAAATTAGTGGTGAACTCGGTGAGTTGAATAAAATGCTATATGCGTGGTGTAGAAATGAAAAAGAAATTTAGTTATAAAAATATGGATAAGTTGTATAACACCACAATTAAGAAAACTGTTAAATCTAAGAAAAAGTTATATGACTTTGAAATAAATAAAATGCAAAATATAGAAAGCATTATAAGATTTTTAAATGCTGGATATGTTGGCCACGAAAAGTATAATATATTTTTGATATTTGAACCCAAATGTAGACTAATAATGAGTTTATCAGTTAGGGATAAGCTCATTAATCATTTTGTGGCAAGAAATATTCTAGAACCTAGATTAACTAAATACTTGAATAATCGTAATACTGCTACACGTAAGGATATGGGAACAGATTATGCTAGGAACTTAGTAATAAAAGATATAAATGGGTTAAAATGTAAGAATAAAGATATTTATGTTTTAAAGTTAGATATTAGTAAGTATTTTTATAGTATTGACCATGAAGTGTTAAAAAGTATGCTTATAGATAAATTAGATAACTTTGAATATGAAATGGTAAGTAAGATAATAGATAGTACAAATAGAGAATATATAAATAAAACAATTGATAAATATAAGAATAAAGTGGTGGCTGACATACCATATTACCAATTCGGTAAAGGATTACCTATTGGCAATATGACTAGTCAGTTTTTGTCTATTTTTTATTTATATAAGTTAGATCATTATATTATTCATAACTTACATTTAAAACATTATGTAAGATATATGGATGATTTTATAATCATAGATACTGATAAGAAAAAGTTAGAAGATGCTAAGAATGTAATAATTGGAAAGCTTGAAAATGAATATAAGTTAAGAGTTAATCCTAAAAAGACTATTATTACAAATATTAAAGATGGTTTTAGCTTTTTAGGATTAACTATTAAAGTTAAAGATAATAAAACTATTATAAGAGTTAAAAGAAGTAATATAGATAATGTTAAGAAAAGAATAAAAGAAGTAAGATATTTACTTGATAATAAGAAAATTAGTTATGAGAGTGCTTTTGCAAGTATTATGACTTATAAATATTCATATAAATATACTGATACTTATAAGATTGAAAGAATAATAAGTAGGTATTTTTATGGAGAATAGGTATGAGTTTTTTAAAAGGTTATTTAGGAAGCGTGTTATTGTATTTTTAATAGATGGGAAATATAGAAGTGTAGGAAATGATAAAGGTTTGATAAAGTACCTTAAGAATGGAGATATTAGCTATGTTTTAATAGATAGTAAATTTAAAGTTAAGGTAGTGGATGTTAAAAATAATAGGTATGATGAATATTTGTTAAGGGAATTATTATGTAAGTTAGTAAGAGATGCGAAGAAAAAAGAAATGATATGTAAAATTAAAGAATTTGATTTTATAAAGATAGAATGTAGTAGGATAGCAATAGAAGAATTTTTTATGTAATAATTACAAGAAAACTCGAGTATTTGCATAGACAAATACTCGAGTTTTTAGTATAATAAATATATAGAAAAGAGGGATAGTATGT
>CAYWQZ010000140.1:2115-2618 GCA_964460565.1 uncultured Mycoplasma sp. | reverse complement strand
TAGGTAAGAGTTATTTTCTTAAGACTTATGGTTGTCAAATGAATGAGCATGAGAGTGAAAATATTTGTGCTTTGCTTGAACTTATGGGCTTTAAAAGAGCAAATGAAATGGAGAGTGCGGATTTAATTATTCTTAATACTTGTTCGATTAGGGAAAATGCTCATAATAAGGTTTTTGGTATGCTTGGTAGAATTAAGCATATTAAGTCTATTAATAGAAATTTAGTAGTAGGCGTTATGGGATGTATGACTCAAGAAGAAGTTGTAACTTCTGAAATTTTAAATAAGTATAAGTGGCTTAATTTTGTACTTGGAACACATAAAATGGAAGAATTGTGTGATATTGTATATCAATCTTTTGAAGAAAAAGGACTTAAGATTGATGCTCCTAGTATGGAGGGTGAAATACTTGAAGGACTTCCTGTTAATAGAAGTAGTAAATATAAGGCTTATGTTAATATTATGTATGGTTGTGATAAGTTTTGTACTTATTGTATTGTTCCT
>CAYWQZ010000140.1:0-2105 GCA_964460565.1 uncultured Mycoplasma sp. | reverse complement strand
AAAGAAGTAGAAAACCGGAAGATATTTTAAATGAAGTAAAAGGTTTAGTTAAAGCTGGTTATATGGAAGTGACATTGTTAGGTCAAAATGTTAATGCTTATGGTAAGGATTTAAATATTAATTATGGAATGGCTGATTTGCTTCGTGATGTTGCTTTAACAGGTATACCTAGAGTTAGATTTATGACTAGTCATCCTTGGGATTTTACTGATGAAATGCTTGATGTTATTGCTAAGTATGATAATATTATGAACTCAATTCATTTGCCAGTTCAATCTGGGAATAGTGATGTGTTAAAGTTAATGGGTAGAAGATATACTAAAGAGGAGTATTTAGATTTGGTTAATAAAATTAAAACTAAAATTCCTAATTGTGCTCTTACAACTGATATTATTGTGGGTTTTCCTAATGAAACTGAAGAACAATTTAATGATACTTTAGAGGTAGTTAATTTATGTAAGTATGATCTTGCTTATACATTTATTTTTTCTAAAAGAGTTGGAACTCCTGCGGCAAGTATGAAAGATAGTGTTAGTTTAGAGGAAAAAGAACAACGTTTATATAAGTTAAATGAACTTGTTAATAAGTATGCTTTATTAAATAATGAGAAGTTAGTAGGTTCTATTTTAAAGGTTTTAGTAGAGGGTCCTAGTGAAAAAGAGGGAATGTTTATGGGATATACTGAATCTGGTAAGCTAGTTAATTTTTCGTGTGATGTAAGTTTGGTAGGTAAGATAGTTGATGTTAAGATATTGAGTGCTAAAACTTGGAGTTTAGATGGGGAATGTACTTAGTAATTATTATTTAAATTATTGTATAAAAAAAGTACCATGTTAATTTATGGTATTTTTTTTGTTTTAATATTAATTTGAAATTAGACCAAAACATAATAAAACCCTTATAAAATAAGGGTAAAATTCAATATGGTGGAGAATAAGGGATTCGAACCCTTGACCCCCTGCGTGCAAGGCAGGTGCTCTAGCCAGCTGAGCTAATTCCCCATAAGAGGTTCATATAAATGAACACTTATAATTATACCTGATTTTTTGTAATTGTCAAGTATTTTTAGATACTATCTACATTAATTTTTATAATTTTGTTATCATTAATGTAACTGCTTGCTTGAACTAATGTTCTAACGGCATTTATTATTTTGCCATCTTTGCCTATTACTCTAGCCATATCATCATTAGATACAATTACTTGAAGCATAACTGCTTCATCTTCAGTAGGAAATTCTTTAACTGCAACCATTTCCTTATTAACTGCTAAAGCAATAATTAATTCTTCTGTTAATTTTCTTAAATCCATAACTATTTACTTCTTCTTTCTTCATGAAATTTTGTTAAAATTCCTGCTTTACTAAATAAATCTCTAGTAGTGTCAGTTAAAATTGCTCCATTTCTTAACCATTTTAAAGCAACTTCTTCGTTTATTTTAACTTCTGCTGGATTAGTTAAAGGATTATAAAAACCAACTAATTCTAAATATTTACCATCTCTAGGGCTTCTAGAATCAGTAGCAACGATACGATAACTTGGTCTTTTCTTTGATCCCATTCTTGTTAATCTTAATTTTACTGCCATATATGTCACTCCTTCCTTTAATACAGTAAGTAGTATATACTATATTTTTTATTTTGTCAACCCTAAAAGTTGACACCTTTTATTTTTCACAAAAAAACTCAAAAGCTGAGTTTTATTTTTCTTCGTTAATAAATTCTTCAGTAACATTTTTTTCAATATCATCCATTAATTTTTCTTCATCACTTTCTTCTAGTATTTCGTCCCATTCATCTTCGTCATCATCTACTGCAATTCTAACTTTTGCATCACCAACTATTTCTATACCTAGTTCTTTTTCAATGTCATAAACAATTGTATTATTTATAATGTCTACACTAGAACAAGTAGGTTGTTTTAGACTTCTAACGATGATTTCTTCGTTACTTGTAATGTCACTTTCTCTTTTTCTTTTTACTGTAAGTAATTCATTATATTCGATACTTTGTTTGGATACTAAAGTTTTGGTATCATTATCATAAGAATACCAAATATTAACATCACATGAACCAATTACTCTAACTTTATCATTTTCTTTATGAC
>CAYWQZ010000139.1:0-2631 GCA_964460565.1 uncultured Mycoplasma sp. | reverse complement strand
AAAATTTTCACTATAAAATTTAGAAGGTGATATCATTAAATCCATACCATAATTATAATTTAAAGCCTCAAGTATGTTAGCTTTATCTAAATCAATAAACATATTTTTATAAGGAATACCATGCCAAACACTTATTCTTTTTTGTTTATTATTAACATAAGTTTTACCATTTATACTTCCTGCATCTATTATATAATCTGCAGTTAATTTTAAGTATTTTGCATAATTATCTTTATAATTTATAAAATTAACATCATCAATTATTTTTGATTTTTTATCATAAATTACATATAAATCAAAATCATTTTTATAATATTTAATAAAATTAGAAACATCTCCCATAACTTTACTATTATAAGCCGACGGAATTAAAACTAATTTCTTTTTATTTTCTTTCATTTAATACTGCCTCCAATACTCTTTTACTTGCGTTTCTATCATCTAAATAATTAAATTTATCATTAAATTTAATATATTTTTCTTTATATTTATCATTATAACTATCTATATTATTTATTTCTTTTATTAAGTCTTCTTCTTTTTCTATTATTGGTCCTGGCAAAATATCTAAATCAAAATAGAAACCTCTTAAATTATTTTTATATTTATCTAGGTCATACATATAAAATAACATTGGTCTTTTTAAATTGGCGTAATCAAAGAATACACTGGAATAATCAGTAATTAATATATCACTAATTATATAAATATCATTCACATCATCAACATCAGATACGTTATAAATAAAACCTTTATATTTATCAAAATCAAAACTATTTGCAATAAAATAATGTGCTCTGAAAGCAATAACATAATCTTTTTCTAATTTTTCTTTTAATTTATCAAAATCAACGCCTAATTTATATGTATATCCTAAACCACTAGTATGTTCGTCATCTCTAAATGTTGGGGCATACATTATAACTTTTTTATTTTTTGGAATATTTAATTCTTTTTTAATTTTATCTACATCCTTATTAGTATACTTAAATAAGAAATCATTTCTAGGATATCCTTTTTCAATTATTATGTCTTCTTTATTAGCATTTTTCAAATTAAATGCTGAAATAAATTTTTCTGTTGCAAACTTTGATGGAGATAAAAAATAATCAAAATTTTTAATATCTCTATTATTTCTTTTTACTATTTCACTATGTGTATTTAATACTGAACCATCTACCTCTATATCACATCTTAATTTTTTAAGAGGAGTACCATGCCAGCACTGCACGCATATTTGATTTTTTTTCTTTTTATAAGATTCATTAGCTATTGAATTAATAATTAAATACTTTGCTTTAGAGCAAAGATTAAAATATTCTTTAGAATTTACTTTTACTAAAGTAGTTCTTTTATAATTTTTAAATATTTCTTTATGTTTTTCAATATCTTTAAAAGCCCATACAAATTTATAATCTTTATATTTTTCATCATTTAACATTTCTAAATACAATGCTTTAGGACTATCAGAAAACACTCTACCATTAAATACTTCAAATAAAATTAATTTTTCATCAACTTTATTAAATAAATAATATCTTAAATATTTAACTCTTTTATAAAACCTAAAACTTTCTCTAATAAATTTCCTAAAAAATATGTTTTTCTTTGCAATATCATATATTTTTTTCTTTATTTTTCTCATTTCTAACTCCTTAAAAACTCTAATATCTTATCTACAATTAATACAGTACTATTACCTTTTTTATTATCTAGATATCTATTTTTATATCTTTTAAGTGATTCATTATTATATAAATCATTATCTATTATTTCATATAAATCATTTATATTAGAAGAAACATTTTCACCCATTTCTTTATATAAATCAATATTTAAACCATTTTCTTTGATATAATCTTCATAATCATAAACATAATATAAAGTTTTAACATCAATACTTGCTCCTTCAAGCGCTATACCAGAGTAATCAGTAATTAAATAATCAGTAATCGTAAGAAGTTCTAAACTTTTAAACTCATCACAAGTCATTACTTTATTTTTATCTAATTTTAATTTTTGATTATCGTGTCCTTTAATTATTAAAATATATTTATCACTATTAAAGGCATTAATTACTTCTTTAGTTTTATCTATATTATTTTTTCTAAATGTAGGGGCATACAATATAACTATTTTATCTTTTAACGTAGGATATTTTTTATATATTTTTTCCTTTATCTTATCTTTTTCTTTTATTAAATAATCAATTCTAGGAAGTCCACAATTTAAAAAATAAGTTTCTTTATAATTAAATGCTTTAGCAAAATATTTTGTCATTTTTTTAGAACCAGATATAATTAAATCATAATTTTTATGCATATTTAAAGTAGTTGCAATTGTTTTACTTCTACCAAAGTCTTTATCTAATGTTTGATATCCAAATTTTTTAATTGCTCCAAGTGAATGCCATATTTGAACCACTTTTAAACTTCTTTTATGCTTTAAAATTGATATAGGAAGACAGTATGAATCAATAACACAAACTTTAGATGTAGCAATATGAAACATTATTTTTAAATTATATATTCCATAAGATATAAAGTGTTTTTTAATGTTATCAAATCTCTTACACAAAAAAACTAACTTTAAACTATTATTTCTTTTTATTAATTCATCTTCTAAATACAT
>CAYWQZ010000138.1:0-2634 GCA_964460565.1 uncultured Mycoplasma sp. | reverse complement strand
TTACTTAAACTTTCTAAAGCCTCATCAAAAGTTGCTACTCCGATTATATTAATTTTATAATTATGCTTCTTTTTTTCCTCTAAAGCCTCATTATAATTATCAATAGGTACTAAAAATATATCTGCTTTATCTTTTACTGCTCCTTGTAACTTATACTTTACTCCTCCAATTGCACCTACTACTCCATTTTTATCTATTGTACCAGTTCCTACTATTTTATAACCTTTAGTAATATCTTCACTAACTAAATTATTATATATATCAAGAGCAATAGTAAGACCTCCTGATGGTCCTGTTTCCCTTTGATTAAAATTATAATTTATTTTAGGATTAGTTTCATATGTTATATCTTCATAAACTGATATACCTATTTTATATTCATTATCTATTTCAATTAATTTAGATATAGTTTCCTCTTCTTTATTATTTCTTAAAACAACTATTTTTATCTCTTCATCTAAAGAATACTTATTTATATTATTCAATAATTCATCAACAGATTCTATTTTCTTACCATTAACACTTAATATCTCATCACCAACTTTTAAATTAGTATCAGCATTTTCATCTATATAAGTAATTACTAACTCCTTTTTACTTTCCTTTATCTCTTTTAAAGCCTTAGTATACGCTACTGAAATTGCACTATTAAGTGAATCCTTAAAATATATTCTTTCTCTAAAATTATAATCTTTAACACTTTCATTAGAAGCCACTACATCTTCTTGTTTTTCTATTTCATAACTTGGAATTATATTACCCAAAATATAAAATAATACATTCCCCTTTACCTCACTTACATATGCTAAATTAAAAGAACCTTCTTTCTTAGTACTACCTTCTACCTCTATTTTATTTTCCAAAGATAACGTCCCACCACCAATTGTTATATAATATGGAAGAGGTATAACAAAAACAATAGCAATAACTATTGGTATAATATACCATAATAATTGTTTAGGATTTTCTTTTAAATATTTTACTTCTTCTTTTATTTTTTCTTTTATTTTATGTATCATATATTCTTCACTCCAATATAATTATAACAGGAAAGTAATGATATATGAAAAAAAAATTTAAATCTTTAACAATTATTTCTATTTTATTTATTTTAATAATTCTTATATTTAAAAATAGTTCTAAAACTAGTGAAACAATCATATTTAGTTCTAATCTTTTTATTAAGAATGTTTTTCCTTCACTTTTTCCTATGTTTATTATTTCATATGTACTAGTAGGAATTAATTTTCCTGTATTTTTAGGTAATTTATTCTGCAAAATAACTACTAAATTATTTAAAACTAAAAAAGAAGCATCTTTTGTATTTTTTATGAGTATGATTACAGGATTTCCAAGTAATGCTAAAAATATTAATGACTTAATAGAAAAAAAACTTATTAGTAAAGATGAGGGAGAAAAAATATTAATGTTTACCTTCTTTTCTAATCCATTATTTATAGTAAATACTATCGGAGGAATTTTTTTAAATAATATAAGATATGGTTATCTAATACTAATTTCCCATATACTAGGTAATATTATTATTGGATTATTATTTAGAAATTATAAACAAAGTATTGATAATAATAAAATTAATATAAAAAATAGTTTAAAAATATTAAATGAAGATATAAATAATACCAATATATTTAAAATATTTTTTAATGCAATAAAAGATGGACTATCTACTTTACTTAATATATATGGAATAATAACTACTTTTTTAATTATAATAAACTTATTTAATATAAATTATGATAATATATATACTTCATTTTTAATAGGTATAATTGAAATGACTAGTGGTCTAAAATTTATATCCTTATCTAATTCTAATATGATTAGTAAACTATTACTATCTTGTTTTATTATATCTTTTGGAGGGCTATCAGTTCATACCCAAATTATGAATATTTTAGAAGATAAAAAAATAAAATACTTACCCTTTTTTGTAACACGTATCTTACATGGTATTATAAGTGTAATTATTTTATTTAGTCTATTATTACTTTAAATTATATGGATGAATTATTTTAAAACCATAATTAACAGTACCATCTATCTCAAAATATGGAACATCTATTGTTAACACAGAATCTGTATCAGTAAATGTTATATTTTGATATGAATTTAACTTACCTATCCAAGCAAAACCATTTTTTTCACAGCTCTCTTTATTTTTATATGAAATTTTACCTGAACTTCCTTCCTTAGCAACACATAAACCTATATTACTTTCGTCTAAAAATTCTATTACATCACTATGAGGTATTTTATATTCTTCTAATGAAGAAGAAGAACCATATTTTATAACCTTTTCTTTTGGTTCTACTATTAAATATTTAACAGTATTATCATTAAAAGTAATTTTTAAACACTTAGAAGAAAACTCTTTTTTATATCCATTAGGACAAGATAAAGAAGTAGACTTTACCCCATATGTAATTAAATCCTCTTGTACTAAATAAATCATTCTATTTTTAAATGCTAATAAATCTTTTTCAAGTTCTTTAGTTTCTGAATAATCTTTTATTTCTACAACAACATTAAACATACTAAATACCAATATAATTAATAATACAAAACATAATATTAATTCTACTACTGTTAAACCTTTATTATTTAGTTTCATAA
>CAYWQZ010000137.1:0-2651 GCA_964460565.1 uncultured Mycoplasma sp. | reverse complement strand
TTAAACACTTGTGCCGTTTTACATCAAATATATGGCAAGTACACCCTTTCTGTGATGAGAATAAACCCTTAGGACAGCAAGAGACATACCTTCAAAAATGCTTACAAAATAAGGGATATTTCTCTAAACTTTATAAATTTATGGAAAATGATTTAAAAGAAAGAGGTTATAAAACATTAACGTTAGGTGTAGAACCTAATGAAACAAGAAATATGCAAATATATTTCAAATGGGGATTTAATAAGTATATTAAAACTGATTATGAATATTATCCAAATGGAGAAAAGGTAATAGTTAATTATTATAAAAAGGATGTGTAGTTTATGAAAACAAATATTATATATTTTGTTCATGGAACAACTTATGATAATGCAAGTAAAAAATGTTCTGGATGGAAACAAGTGGAATTAAATGAATTAGGAAAGGAACAGGCAGCTAATTTAGGAAAAGTAAATAGCAATATTGATTTTGATGTTATTTTTACTTCTGATTTAGTAAGAGCAATAGATAGTGCCAATATTGCTTTTCCAAATGTAAAGAAAGTTCAAGATGCAAGATTAAGAGAATGCAATTATGGAGACTTAGATGGTGAAGATAAACATTTAATTATTTATGAAGAACATGTTGATATTCCTTTTCCAAATGGTGAATCATTAAAAGATGTAGAAAGTAGAATAAGAAGTTTTATTGATGATATTTTAAAAGAATATAAGGGTAAGACTATTGGTATTGTTGCACATAGAGCACCACAACTAGCGTTTGAAGTTATAACAAAACAAATTACTTGGGATGAGGCAAATAAAAATGATTGGCGAAAAACAGGTGCATGGCAACCTGGTTGGAAATATGAAATAGATTAATAAATACATATTATGTAATAAAGAAGGCGATAAAGTGATAAATGTAAGAAAAATTATAAATGGTGACGAAGAAGAAATAAGTAAAATAATTGCTAAAGACTTGACTAAAGAAAATATAAAAGATTATAAAAAAGAGTATATTGATAATTTAATAAATACATTAAATCCTAGTTTTATTAAAAAACGTTCAGAAATGTTTCATGGCTATGTAGTAGTAGATGATGAAAAAATTATTGGTGTAGGAATGATTGGACCATATTGGAGTAGCGAAACTGAAAGCTCATTCTTTACTATTTTTATAGATCCAGATTATAAAGGAAAAGGCATTGGAAGAAAAATAATAGAAACATTAGAACAAGACATTTATTATAAAAGAGCAGATAGAGTAGAAATACCTGCTTCAATAACTGGATTAGAATTTTATAGACACTTTGGTTATGGTTTTAAAATTACAAATAAAATAAATGGAAATATTGTAGATGATGAAGGAGAATATAGATTAGAAAAGTATCCAAAAATATCCTATTACAATAATACTGATACATATAACATTAGACCCTACATTAATAATGAATACCATAATTTTAATGAATTTATTTATGATTTTATTAAAAATGATTTTGATAATTATATATTATTTGAAGAATATCTTAAAAATAATGAAAATAATTTATGTATAATAGAATATAATGGTAAAACAATAGGATTCTTTAATAAGAATGAATTAGATAAAATTTATATATTAGATGAATATAGTGATAAAAATATTGATAAAGATATAAAAAATAAAGTTAAAAATATAGAAAAATATTGTTAAGTGTTTGCATAATATTCAAAAGTTTGCTAAACTATTGTTGTAGTAATTCAATTAGTCATTCGCGTTTTACTACCAGATAAACAAATTAATGTTTAAAGGAATAATGATGAGCCTTAAGAATCTCCTCATGAATGGCAAAATAATCATAGAATTTTTGTGATTAGTTTTTGCTTTATTCATGAAAGGAGGTTCTTTTTATATATTTTAAAAAAACTAATTAACTATAGGAGGATATGATGAAAGAAAAAGAATATTATGAAGAAATAAAAGATTGGAACTTTGATAATTTTAATTTTGAAAGTGAGAGTTTAACTAACTTTGATATGTATGAAATATTAAAAAAAGTTATTAATGAAAATTCTAAGGTATTAGATTTAGGTACTGGTGGTGGTGAAAAGTTATTAAAATATTTTCCAAATGTAAAAGAAATATTAGGAACAGATTATTCAGAAGAAATGATAAAAACAGCAAATAAGAATTTATCGAGATCTAATAGAAAAAATATATCTTTTAGAGTTATGGATAATTTAGAAATGGATGTGTCTAAAAATTACTATGATGTTGTAGTAGCAAGAAATACAGTTACAGATCCTAAACAAATATATGAAGTATTAAAAAAAGATGGATATTTAATTGTTCATGGTGTGGATAAATATGACTGCCATGAGTTAAAACTTATTTTTGGAAAGGGACAAGCTTTCAATGATTTAAAGCCAATAAGTATTATTGATTATGAAAATATTTTAGCAGCAGGATTTAAAGATGTTGAATTAATACCAATACATACAAAAGAATATTTTAAAACTAGAAATGATTTATATAGCTTTTTGTTAAAAGTTCCTATTATAGAAGATTTTAGTGAAGAAAATGATGATAATAAATATAATATCAATAATGATAAATTAGATGATTATATTGATAGAAATACTTATCCAAAAGGAATTAGATTAGTAAGACGATACTACGGAATAGTT